>NZ_JBFUHJ010000418.1:0-5011 GCF_056402455.1 Paenibacillus sp. P4_A7
GCTCTATCTATGACTGCAGACCCCTCCTATTCTCCAATTGTACAGGATTCAAAGAGAATCGCTTCTCTAGCGCAGCATACCGGACTCGATCTGTTAGCGATCAGCGCTATGGTCGATACGTTAGAGGAATCAATGGAGCTTACGCTTCAACTTGCACAAGCTCGCAAAGCATCTGTTGACGGCTACCCTTCAGGCTGGCCGACACGATCCAAACAATTGACCTCTGGATTCGGATATCGCAAGGACCCGTTTACCGGACGGGCCACGTTTCATGCAGGCTTAGATATTGTAGGCAAGCTAGGGGACCCCGTCTTCAGCGCGGCGGAAGGTACGATAAGAGAAACAGGCTATGATAACTCACTCGGCAGATTCATCGTTATTGACCATTTGGGCGGCCTGCAGAGTATGTACATGCATCTCAAACGTATTGAAGCCAAAGAGGGTGATACTGTCGTTCGAGGCGAAAAAATCGGTTTACTAGGCACGAGCGGCAGAAGTACCGGCCCACATTTACATTTTCAAATTCTGCAAAAAAATGAGACCGTCAATCCATTAAAGTTTCTCGCAAATGAAAGCTAATTACAAACGCGAAGGCAGCCGCAGCTCTCTAATGTAAAAGCCTTCATTTTAAAAGTATGCAGGCTCATCTATAAGTGAAAACTCATAAATTCTTATATATCTAAGCAGGTTAACTTACAAACCTCTAAGGTCTTCACTTCCGAAGCTAGGTTTCTTCCACAAACCTTTATAGCCTATGCTTCCGAAGCTAGGTTTCTTTCACAAACCTTTAAGGAGGATTAATCTTATGTTCAGGGATAATAAACGGCTTGCCGCAACGGACACGTTGATTGGGCAAGGTACGCTATCTGAGGGCAAAATGACGTGTGAGGCAAATCTTCGTATTGAAGGGGAATACCGCGGAGACATTGAATGTAAGGGCGATGTTATCATTGGTGAATGCGGCATTGCACGTTCCAATATTACAGCTCGTGATATAACGATCGCCGGTAAAGTTTTCGGCGATATTACTACAAAAGGACGCCTCATCATCACCTCCTCCGGACTTATAACCGGCAGCCTAACTGCCAATACGCTCATCGTTCAAGATGGTGGTATGATTAACGGCAGCTGCATGATGGAGCAGCGTCAAACCGATTCCAAAAACCGTGCATTAGCAGAATCAGAGGCTCCTCATATTCACGGCAAGGAATCAAAAGCTAATAAGGAACAGAAAGAAAAATCACGTCAAGCAGGGTAACCTTTCAATAATTTTAGATCATCCGCGAAAATCGGGATCAACTGCTTGCTTGCACACCACATTCCGCTAATAGCGGCTGATCCACAATATGAAAAGCCGCCCCATCGCCGCTGCTCTAAACAATGAGAGCAGCGGAAGGAGCGGCTTTTTTAATTAACCTGCATAACTAAAGCAATGTAAATGCCTAAGCCGTTACATCACGTTTATTAAAGACGTACCAAGTCAGTGCGATGAAAATAACATAATATGCTCCAAGGATCGCGAGAGAAAATCCAAGACTCGCCCCGTCCTCTAACGAAGTATTTCCGATATATTTAGTTAAATCCAAATGCATAAACAATAAATAGTCAATCCATTTGTAATCCAGCATCGCAAGCAGCGGTACAAAGCTGCCAACACCAAGCAACAGGAACAATGACAACCCAATAGCCAGTCCACTGCTGCGGAAAACAGTCGACAGCATGAACGCAAGCGTAACTGTAACGACTAATGAAACCAAATTCATCGCATAGTACTGCAGCATATACGAAAATGGCGACGTTCCTTCAGGTATAACCATGGAAGATTGATCTGTCACCACCGGATTAATACCGAAGCAAAGCCAACTAGCTAGTAGTGTGCTGGTGAAAAGAAGTACAGCGAGCATAATTGCAAACATCATATTTGCAATATATTTGGATAACAAAATTTTTGACCGCGACCAAGGACGTATTAGTAATAACTTTATCGTACCGCTTGTGAATTCATCCGCCACGCCACCGGCTGCAATCACAACTGTGAATATCGTCACCAGCATAAATAATATCATCGACTCCATCGACATCACTTCCCACATCGATGAATCTCTGCCTCCAACTACAAGCCATAATGTCGCAATTATGATGACTACCAGAACCATAATGCCGGACATGATCCATGTGCGGGGACGACGGTAAATTTTCATATTTTCATTCTTAATAAGCTGTACAAAATCACCCAATTCGTTCCCCTCCAGTCACTTCCAAAAATTGGTCTTCTAACGATTTAACATGAGCGCGAATACCATATACTTTAATGTCTGCGGACACAAGGGCAGCATTTATAACTGCAATTCGCTCTTTGTCTGATTCAACGGCAATCCCAAACTCCCCATCAAACTCTGCATGCTGACCTATAGCGAATAGAGCATCAACCGCTCCTTGCGGACGGTCAACCTCGAAGAGCACCCGAACCTGCTCTGTAGGAGCGTTTGCTCCTCGCAACGTTCGCACATCGATAAGCTTGCCGTTTTGAATGATAGCAACTCGGTCACACATCAGTTCCATTTCCGATAGCAAATGGCTTGATACGAATACAGCTAGGCCTTCTTCTCTCGATAACTGACGCAAATAATCCCGTAGTTCGCGTATACCTCCAGGATCCAAGCCATTCGTAGGCTCATCTAGAATAAGCAGTCTTGGCTTATGTAGGATCGCCTGAGCGACACCAAGCCGCTGCCGCATTCCCAATGAATAGGTCTTCACCTTATCGTGAATCCGCTCTTCAAGCCCTACTAGCTTAACAACCTCTTTAATGCGATGCTCTGATATGCCTGGGATCATTCGTGCATAATGGATCAAGTTTTGATAACCAGACAAATACTTATACATCTCCGGGTTTTCTACAATTGCTCCAACATGACGAATCGCTTTTTCATATTGCTTCGTTATGCTATATCCACCAATCGTGATCTCTCCATCAGAAAGAGCCATTAATCCGACCATCATACGGATCGTAGTCGTTTTACCTGAACCGTTCGGGCCAAGAAAACCAAATACTTCGCCAAGTGGCAAGTCAAGTGATAATCGGTCGATTATGGTTCGTTTGCCAATACGCTTTGTTACATTTTTTAATCTCACAATCGGTTCTTCCATGTTGTTTAACTCCCCTTTCACCATTTACAAAGTATACCTTTACTCATAACTTTTTGCATCCTATTACAACGAAAAGTTCAAATCTTATCTATTATAATCGATCCAGGAAAAAATTAGAAGTTCACAAAAAAACCGGTTAACTACAAAAGTATTGTAGTTAACCGGTTTTCGTTATCATCTGTTCGATAGGGCTGCCCCAGAAGCTCGGCAACTTTCGCATCTGCGCGGAGGAACATTTTATAGTCATAGTTACTGGTCTGTACTGGTGATCCAAGCGCCGCATCCAGCCTATCTTGCTCTATACTGCACGACAAGCAATAGCCCATAGGATGTACGACTCGAAAAAAACCGGTTCTGAACAAGATATCCGCTTTCGGATTAGAAACCATCTCTCCACAACTAACACAGTAAAAACGATCCTCTGAACGCATCATTCCATTGATCGCTCCCTCTCCGCTAGATATATAAACCTACCGTGAAATGTTACAATATGTATCCTCCATATATTAACTCTATTGTAAACCAGCTATACTGTCAACCTCTTCCCCTGTTTATTTCTTGCATTAATCTATAATCATTATCCCATCCGGCTAAGCTAGGTTTAATTCAGTTGTAATCTCATCCCATGTAATACCAAGACGAATAATATCCTCATCACTTACGTGTGAACCGCTCTGCACCTCAATCAATTCCATATCAGTTATCGCTTTTAAACTATGTCTTGCTCGTACAGGGATTTGCACCGCATCGCCACAAACAACCTGACGAAAATGATCATCTAATAGAAGAATCCCTTCACCTGATACAATTGTCCATACTTCACTACGCTTAAAATGTATTTGATAGCTAATGTTCTGACCAGCGGCGATAAAAATCCGCTTTGTAACCACTTGTATCCCCGAGCCCAATACTGCATTATCAATTATTTTCGAATGACCCCAGCGTTTCTCCTCATATTTAGGCTTACTGTTCATCGCTTGAAGCTTGTCATTGATTAAATCCCCTGCATCCTTGCTAGCAAAGAGTATACCGTCTGGACTGGCTGCTACAATAACATTCGTTAGTCCAACAATAGTTATTGGAATATCTAACTCATTGATAATTTGAGCTTGCTCGCACTCATTCGATATTTCGACATTTCCAAATCGTTGAAACGCTATTTCCTCCGATAAATTTAGCCAAGTGCCCATATCTCTCCATACACCGTCATATTGTATAACTGATTTGGACGCCTTGCTTTGCATCACCTCGGACTCAAAGGCAACCTTAGGGAGCTTATAATATTGCTTGTATAACTCATCATAATGAATGGGGAACCCGCGCTCCATTAGCATAGTAATCATAAAATCGAGTTGGAATGCATATATCCCGCTATTCCATAACGCGCCTTCTTTCATTAACGATATAGCTTGATCTTTAAAAGGCTTTTCTTTAATACTTTTTATTCTGCATCCAAATAACCCATTATTTACGCTGTGATGCTCATTCTCTGGGATGATGTAATTATTTTGCTCTAGAGCCGATGAAGGTTTCATTCCTATCAGCATGATCTGTGAACCACTCTCACGCAAGAGATTTGGTATCCCTTTTAGAAACGCAAAAAAATCACTTTCAACATAGGCATCTACCGGTAATATGATGATGGTTTCACTTAGTGAAGCACCTGCAATCGAATACAAATAAGCGGCAGAAAGCGCTGCTGCTGGAAAAGTATCACGCTGCTCTGGTTCAATGATGAGCGGAGCATTCGCCCCTGCTTGTCTGTGAAGCAGCTCGACCTGAGATCGACATGTTGAAAACCTTGTTTGCTCTTGCAATTCTGATGCCTCGAGCTGTCTCCACATTCGTTGTACCATTGACT
>NZ_JBFUHJ010000419.1:0-4982 GCF_056402455.1 Paenibacillus sp. P4_A7
GCAGGAACCACATAGGTAGTAAATCCAACCTGCCCGCCTCCAACACGGCCTTTACGTGAATTTTCCCAAGGGAAAAATGTAATAATCGTACCCGGGCTGCCCATTTCATTCCCAAAATAGAGATGATATACCTCAGGCGCATCAAAGTTAATCGTCTTTTTAATAAGTCTAAGGCCAAGCACACCCGAGTAAAAATCAGAGGTTTGCTGAGGATTTCTTACAAAGGCTGTAACATGGTGAATACCTGCTGTTTGAATTGTCATGTCTTCCACTCTCCTTATTTTTATCTTAGTTGATGATAGCGTCAAGCGAATAATCTCCAGCTCCTACTAAAGCTACACCTACCGCTACAGCAATAAGAACCATGTTGTATTCATAACCATTAGAGGTCACCCATAATCCATTTTTACCATGCACACTTGCAATAGCTCCTGTCATCGTAATAACAATTAATACGGCTGCAAGTGGTGTTAATAATCCTGCTGCAAACAATATTCCGCCGATAAACTCCATTAGTCCAGCAGCTACTGCCATAGCCACACCCGGCTTAATTCCAATCGACTCCATCCAGCCTCCCGTACCCTTTGGACCGTAGCCTCCGAATAAACCAAACAGCTTCTGTGCGCCGTGCCCTACGAACAATAAACCTACAACCAACCGAACGATCAATAATCCCAATGCCACACTCATTTCTAATTTCCTCCAAATTTCTATTTTTTATTTTGGTAAAGCCAGTTATTCTTGTAACTCATAATAAAGATTCTTAATTTAAAGATATATCGCAAAAAAATAAGCAGCTGGTACATCTCGTTTAAAGCTTAGCTACTTATAATTCTCCTGAGCATACTTGCCTAGCTTCTTTAAAAGCGCACTTGCTACTCGCTTCTCTTCCAGCGTAAGCCCGTTCGTCGCCGTCTCAATGACTTCCACATGTGTCGGAAATATTTTATCGATAAAGGCTGTTCCGTTATCGGTTATTTCAGCATAGATTAGCCGTCTATCCTCGGTCGAAGCTCTGCGCTGTACAAAGCACTTCTTCTCCAGCTTATCAACAACATAAGTGATGTTACCGCTGCTCATAAGCACCTTCTCGCCAATTTGCTGCAACGGCTGAGGACCTTTGTGATACAACAGCTCGAGTACGCCAAACTCCGTACGGTTCAAACCATGACTCCTGATATCCCGATCAGCATGGCTGCTTACCCACTGGCTAGCTCTAGATAACGCAATGTAGAGATCTAACGAATCATTTTGCGTATTGTCCGCCATTTTAATCCCCCTTTCGTTTACCGTTTTTCTCAAATTGTAATATCTTAAATTAAAGATAATACAATTGCAGCTAATTGTCAACTCCCTTTTCACTCATAATAGTGTTGACTACCCTAACAATAATTGGTAATGTTATGAACAATAAATTAATATTGCACAGCTATGAAGGGAAATAGTAACTTATTGTAATTGTCTTAGCGAGCCGGCGACTGGTGAAAGGTCCGGTACAAGGTCATTAGGTGAATGGGTCCCATCGCTTCAAACCGAAACTTTGTTCAAGCGTAAACGGCTGGCGCCCTCCTTGGCGGCATAAGCTCGTTTCGCGGTGAATGATAAGCATATTTATAAGTGTGAAACTTATAAATTCTTATCATTTAACAAAGCTGTAGGCTTTGACGGAAACTCCTACCGTTATATAAAGGAGGCATGATTGCATGCAGGCGAAACCGCCTAACATCGTTCATGACAGAGTGCGGCACTTTGCCGAATTCGGGTGGTAACGCGGAGCTAATGCTTCGTCCCTTTTGCGGACGAGGTGTTTTTTTGTTGTCCAGCGATAATGACTAGCGCCGTCCTCGGTGGACGAAGCAATCGTCTTGCGGAGAGATATAAGCACATCTCTAAGTGTAAATTCTTATATGTGAATAAGGAGGGGTTATGTGATGAGCGTTGTATTATCAGGAATTAAACCTAGCGGCGAGCTCAATATTGGCGGTTACGGAGGTGCGCTGCATCAGTTTATTACGATGCAGCATGAGCACGAATGCTTTTTTTTCATACCCGATTTACACGCTATAACTGTTCATCAAGACCCTAAGGAGTTGTACCAACGCACCCGAGATGTAGCGGCCTTTTATATTGCAGCTGGAATTGACCCTAACAAAAGCACCATCTTCATTCAATCTCATGTTCCTGCCCACGTCGAGCTTGGTTGGATGCTAGAGACGCAGGCCCGTATTGGTGAGCTAAGCAGGATGACGCAATTTAAAGAAAAATCAGAAGGCAAAGAATCGGTCAGCTCCGCCCTGTTCACCTATCCCGTGCTAATGGCAGCTGATATTCTGCTCTACCAAGCAACTCATGTGCCTGTCGGTGACGACCAGAAGCAGCATTTGGAGCTAACGCGGGATTTAGCGGCACGCTTTAATCATCAATTTGGTGACACCTTCACGATACCCGAGCCGATCATTCAAGATTTGGGCTCCCGTATTATGGGTCTGGATGATCCTTCTAGTAAAATGAGTAAGAGTAACCCGAACCTCAGCAGCTATGTGCTTCTGCTCGATCCGCCTGATGTTATTCGTAAAAAATTTGCGCGTGCGGTCACCGACTCCGACATGACCGTTCGTTACGATTGGGATCATAAGCCTGCCGTCAGTAATTTAATTGAAATGTATGCCGTATTCTCGGGTGAGCCAATCTCCGTCATCGAGCGGCGTTATGATGGTCAAGGCTATGGCTCCTTTAAAAAAGATCTCGCGGAGGTTGTCATACAGAAGCTAGAGCCCCTTCAACAAAACTATAAAGAAATTATTTATTCAGAGCAGCTTGATCAAATATTGATTGCGGGTGCTGCGAAGGCCGCTGAGATTGCGAATAAGACACTTCAAGCCGCTAAACGCGCTATGGGATTAGTGACCTTTTAGTTCATAATCAAATAGTAGGGAGGTTATTTCATGCTGCATATCGTAAATGGAGACTCCGTGGGAGATAAGCTAAAAGAAAGTGATGTAGACGGGGATATTCTCGTCTGGAGAGAGATTTATTCGGAGGGGCCTGTGTTTCTTCAACCAAATCTGCCCGACCACCGATCCGCTAGAGGCAGCTATTTGGAGCAAGCAATGGGTATTCCTTATGAGGAGTGGCTACGTTCGTCAGAATTACAAGAGAGTCAACTAGCAGCCTTCCAGCAGCATGATGAGATCGTATTGTGGTTTGAGCATGATCTATTCGACCAGACTATGCTCTGCTATTTACTACATTGGTTTGAAGGGCGCGATTTAGGCAAAACTCAGCTTTATCTACTAAGCTTAGATCGGTTCCCTGGAATCGAGCCCTTTCACGGTTTAGGCCAACTATCTGCTGAACAGCTGTCTTCACTAGCTGGGACTTGGCGTAAAATAACGCAAGACGAACTCCAGCTGGGCAAAAAAGCCTGGGAATCCTACACCTCATCTACGCCTATGGAAATTGTATCACTGCTACAAGAGGATACATCGGCACTTCCCTTCCTGCATGATGCCTTCCTTCTTCACTTAAACCGATTCCCGTCCTTACAGAATGGGCTCGGCATTGCAGAGCAAACGACAATTGAACTTATCCATAGTGGTGTGGATAGACCTTTGTCATTGCTCCAACAAACAAGTGATAAGTTACATAGACTTGGTATGGGCGATATCCAGTACTGGCTTTGTTTAAAGCAAATGACACAAGGAAACTATCCCTTATTAGCTCTAGATGGTAATCCACCATTCCCAGGTCTGAATGACTCAATCGAAAACTTCCTGCATACCCGAGTTCAACTCACCGAACATGGTGTTCAAGCAGTGAACAACCATATAGATTGGATTAGCCTAAATGGTATCGATCTATGGTATGGTGGGGTTCATTTGAAGGGCAATCATGATATTTGGCGCTCAGATAGGAACCGTGCAACGGTTGTACGCAAATAACAAGCTTAAACGACTAGAGTCATCTGCTGGCGGCATAAGCTCGTGAACCCCTATGTTTATTTCCACCAAGGAGAAGACGGAAATACGGGCGAGCCGATTAGAACGGTCTCTCCTATTTTCGGCGTAGATATTCGAGCTTCACGATGCTTAGCTGCCTTGACCGCACGTTCAACCGGGTCTGTCCAATCATGCATCGCAAGTGTAAAAGCACCCCAATGTATGGGAATGAGTACTTTCCCTTTCACATCCAGGTGTGCCTGCACCGTTTCCTCTGGCATCATATGGATAGCTGCCCAACGTTCATCGTACTGGCCGCATTCCATCATCGTCAGATCAAAAGGTCCGTATTTGGCGCCAATTTCTTTGAAGTGAGGACCATAACCGCTGTCGCCGCTAAAAAAGACTTTGGACTCCTGACCGTTTATAACCCATGAGCACCACAAAGTAACATCACGCATTAAGCTTCTGCCAGAGAAATGTCTGGCTGGCGTACATGCCAGCTTCAGCCCTTCACATTCGAACTCATCCCACCAATCATGCTCTTCAATGATGCTCGGGCTAACGCCCCAGCTCACCAAATGCGCGCCAACACCAAGCGGGACGTGGAACTGCTTCACTTTATCCTTAAGCTTCACAATTGAACCATAATCCAGATGATCATAATGATCATGCGAGATAAGCACGATATCAATCGACGGCATCTGTTCGATCTCCATAGGCAGCTTGCTGCTGAAGCGTTTCCCTCCGAATCCGGGAAATGGGGATGGGGCTTTGCCGAGCATCGGATCTAGCAATATGGTTTTCCCGTCAAGCTGCATGAGAACGGCGGAATGACCAAACCAAGTCAGCTTAGGCTGCTTAGTTTGGTCATAATAAGCCTCACTTAGCGGCTCAACCGTAAGTGGATGTGCTGGTTTAGCTTTCGAATTTCCTTTTACAAATTGAACGAGCAGCACTAGCTTCTCCTTCAGAGACATATCCATTGTAGTAGGAATAAGATTGATGAATTTGCCTTTATTATAATGGGCAGAATGACTATAG
>NZ_JBFUHJ010000420.1:0-4975 GCF_056402455.1 Paenibacillus sp. P4_A7
ATCAAATTGTGAAGGAGCTTCAAGACCGGGGGAGAAGCTTAAACATTCCTAAAGTGGTATTTGTTATAGAATGTTACCCGACGGTTCGCCAAGATGAAATCATTAGCGCTATTGAAGCGAGTCTAGGAGAGGTGACGGTGATTCGCTCAGAAGAGGCAGCGATGTCCGGGGAGAAAATCAAGAAGCTGGCTCAACGGTATCTAACGGACGATCGGGTGTTTGGCTACATGTCACCATGTACAGTTAACGAGTTTTACGAAGAAGATCGATTGCAGTTTTTGAAGGATGAAGTAAATGCGATACAGAGTGGTATTGTCGTAGTAATTGGCTTCGGAGCTTCACTAGTAACCGAGGGAGACATACTCGTCTATGCAGATATGGCCCGTTGGGAAATTCAGCAGCGTTATCGTTCTAAGGAATTCGGCAATTGGCGTATGGACAATCATGAGGAGGAGATTTTACGCAAATATAAAGGCGGTTTCTTCTTCGAATGGCGTATGGCGGATCGTTTGAAACGTCAATTGTTTGATAAAATCGACTATTATTTGGATACGAACTTGAAAGACGATCCGAAGATGCTTACTAGTGAAGCTTTAATGAACGGTTTGCGGCAGACGGCTTCGCAGCCTTTCCGTTTAGTTCCGTATTTCGACCCGGGTGTATGGGGTGGAACATGGTTGGAAGCACACATAGACTTGCCACCACAAGAGAAGCCATATGCATGGGGTTTCGATGGAGTGCCAGAGGAGAATAGTCTTTACTTCCAATATGGCGATGTCCGCGTTGAATTGCCTTCGATAAACTTGGTGTTTTTTCAATCGCGTGAGCTACTTGGAGATCGAGTATACGCACGCTTCGGGGCTGAATTTCCAATGCGATTCGATTTTCTGGATACGATTGGTGGAGGAAATCTCAGCTTACAGGTTCATCCAACCACGGACTATATTAAGCAAACATTCGGCATGTCATATACGCAGGACGAAAGCTATTATATATTGGATGCTAAGCCGGGTGCGCTTGTCTATCTCGGAGTAAAGGAAGAGGTTGATGCTCAGCAGATGTGGCGAGATCTAGAGCGTGCGCAGGCTGGGGAGATATTGTTCCCCGTAGAGGAATATGTGAATACGTACCCTGCGAACAAGCATGAACATTTTCTCATTCCTGCTGGAACCATCCATTGCTCGGCAGCGGATTGCATGGTTCTAGAGATTAGTGCGACACCTTATATATTCACCTTTAAATTGTGGGATTGGGGTCAGATTGGTCTCGATGGTAAACCGCGTCCAGTACACCTTGATCATGGATCGAAGGTCATGCAGTGGGATCGCAGGACAGAATGGGTTGAGAAGGAGCTTATTGATCAGGTTGTACCTGTCTCGGAAGGAACTGGCTGGAAAGAAGAACGGACGGGTATGCACGAGCTCCAGTTTATAGAAACGCGCCGTCACTGGTTCTCCGAGCAAGTTACGCATGAGGCGAATGGAAGTGTCCAAATGCTTAATCTTATAGAAGGTGAAGAAGCAACCGTAGAAAGCCCTGATGGTGCATTTGATCCCTACATTATAAGATATGCTGAAACCTTCATCGTACCCGCATCCGTCAAGCGGTATACGATTCGCCCTAGTGGGCCAAGTTTAGGCCAGACAATCGCCACGATAAAAGCATATGTGCGGGCTTAATCATTGAGGGGGAGTCGTCATGGAGAATCAGTTTTTACTTGCTTTTGATGTAGGTGGAACCTATATTAAGGCTGGAATTATTCATATGGATGGATCAGTCCTGGAACATACGATGAGTGAGTATGAGGCGCACTCTAATGGAACTGCCGATGAGATAGCAGAACACTTCAGGAATATCACGAGAAATTTAGTTGTTCGTTTAGCAGATGTACCGGGAGCTCGTGTTTATGGAATAGGATATGCCTTTCCCGGTCCATTCGACTATGAACAAGGAATTAGCTATATTCAAGGATTAAATAAATTCGAAGCGATTTATGGTGTTAATATCGGCGAAAGGCTGCGGTCTGATTACGAGGAGGATGCTGTAATCGCAGCATCCTTAACACCGGATTGGCAATTAGTATTCCAAAATGACGCCTCCATGTTTGCTCTTGGGGAGGCTGTATATGGTCAAGCATCTGCAGCCCAGCGCGTTGTGTGCATGACCATCGGAACTGGACTCGGCTCCGGCTTCGTGGATAATGGCCAATTGATCAAGCAACGTCATGATGTGCCAGAGAACGGCTGGCTGTATCATTTACCTTTCGAAGATGGAATTGCAGATGATTTTATTTCTCGCCGCGGGGTGCTTCGCTTAGCAGTTGAAATCGGAATCGATCTCTCTGGCGGACAAGATGTGAGGGAGCTTGCGCAATCGGCCATGTCAGGGGACGAGCGGGCGATCCTGTTGTTCCAAATGTTCGGTGAACGCATGGCGCGAATTCTTGAGTTGCCAATGATCAAATTTCAGCCCGACGCTATCGTCTTTGGAGGCCAAATCGCGAAGAGCGGTGACTTGTTCTTGCCTGCTTTGAAGCGGGAGTTTAATCAGTATGGTATTTCTTTATCCATAAAGTTAAGCGAGAATACGTTGCTTAGTACATTACAGGGAATTCATCACTTTATGAAGACAGCGACCTAAATAAATTATGGCACCATGAGCATTAGAGCACTCATTGTGAATAAGTGTTACATACAAAGAGGAGTTTGCGAACCTGTTAGTTCGTAAACTTCTCTTTTGTTTTTAAGCCATTAATAACTAGAAGGGCTACCATTCAAAGATGGAGCATTCTTGCGAATTCTATCCGATATCGTCATTACCGTAGCGTGAGCTGTGAAGGTTGTCCAATGAAAGCTGCATGTACGAAGGAGCAAGGAGACCGAGAGATTTGAGTCAGTCTAAGATATAAGCGCTAAAAGCAGCAGGTGAGAGAAAAGCTGCACAGCGAGGAAGGTTATGCGCTGTCGGTGAGACATATGGTTGAACCCGAAAGTGTGTTCGGGCAGATAAAGAATAATCGGGGATTCCAGTGTTTCCTGCTTCGCAGCTTATCAAAAGTAAGCCTAGAGGTCGGGTGACTTTCGTTTGTCCATAATCTCATGAAGCAAGCGACGATAACTCAAAATAGAAAAGTAGTAATCTCATAAGTAACGTTTATTCGCCTTTCGGAATTGAAGCGGCGACAGCGATGTCCAATGGCGAAATTGCCGGCTGAAAGCGCCGATACAAGAAAAACCGAGAGATTCGCTTATTGCTTCCATTGACATTTCTGTATGAAGAATAAGCTCTTTCGCCATTTTTTGTTTTAACAAGCTGCGATATTGCCCCGGTGTTATACCGTACACTTTTTTGAACACGTCATTGCAATAGCTTCGGCTTACGAATAACCGCTTGGYGATCTCATTGATCGTGATGGGATCCTGAAGCCCTTCGTCCAACATTCGTTCAATCGTAGTAGCCATTTCGATTTCCCGCTCATTTATCATTCTTCGATGAATACGAACGCGCTCGTTTTCACTAAAAATAACTTGAAAAGCCTCGTCCAGCAAAAGAAGCATAGTGGAATAAAGTCGAATTCTTTGCAATGGAAGTTCGGTGGAAAGCCAGTGGATCTCGACAAACAGCTTTTGCAATTGTAGAAAAGGGCCTTGCAAGTGGACATAGTTGATCGACTGAAGATCCGTTTTCATTTCCCCATCCTCTAACCCGAAAAGGATATAGAAATAAGAAAAATTATCATTGGACAGGCTGATGATACTGTGCCGTATACCCGGGGATATGAGCATCCAGTCCCCGGCTTTTATTTCTATAGATTCGCCGTGAATCCATTCTATGATTTGCCCTTTTTGACAAAGAAGTAACTCAAATTCTTCATGATAATGCTGATGATATGACCATCCAGGTTCTACGGTCCGAAATTCACTCGATCCTAGTATTATACCCGCATTCATCTTCGTGAAATGAAAAGGTAAATTCATAATCAACAGCTCCTTCACTTAAGTATTGACTACAAATAGTTAAATTTCAAGGGATTTTTCTGTCATTAGGTCATATTCAAGGCAACATTTTGTACCTATAATGAGATTATTCTAACGAAAAGGAGAAATCAGCTATGCCGTTAATTTTAAATGAAGATCAAATCGACTTTTATAGACGTAACCGCTATTTACATGCCAAAGGGGTGATACCGCAAGATTTGTTGCACTCGGGGAAAGCAATTCTTGAGAGCTGGCTTGATGAGCTGGTAGACAAGTGGTTTGCAGAAGGCCTGGTGAAAGATAAACGCACGGATCTAGATTTTCAGCACCGGCTGGTAGAGCTCTGGCATGCAGCAGGCAAGCCTAAGTATAACCGAAGCCCTTGGAGGGAACTTGTCGGCATCGACATGTTCAACTATTTACGACATCCTGTATTGGTCGACATTGCTTCAGACTTACTCGGTACGACCGAAGTTTCGGTACATGGCATTTTTAATGCCAGACCGAAGTTGCCCGATCAAAAGTGGACCGATACGCCATGGCATCAAGACGCGCAGTATTTCCGCGATGAGGAGCATGTGCAGGTGATTTCAATGTGGGTGCCGATGCAAAGAGTAACGGAGCAGAACAGCTGCCTGCAGGTTGCGCCTGGATATTTTACAGATAGGTTGCTTGAAGGCGTCGTGGATGAAGCTACCGAATTCTTAGGCTTGTCAAAGGAAGATGCCAAGCAGTTGAAAGGCATTTCTATCGAAATGGATCCTGGCGACGTATTGATTTTTAACCAGCTGCTCCCCCACCGGGCGTTATCTAACAAATCGGATGCCGTTCGCTGGTCCATGGATATTCGCTTTGAAGCCACGCCGACCGCTACGGAAAGTGGTAAAAAACAAGGATTTGTAGCAAGAAGCAAACAAAACCCTTCTTCAGAGGATACGTTTGAATCTTGGATGGAAAAATGGGGCGGCATTTAGATCGGCGAATATTAAACCGCATAC
>NZ_JBFUHJ010000421.1:0-4967 GCF_056402455.1 Paenibacillus sp. P4_A7
AACTAGAACAACCTCTGCAAGCACAAACAAACCAAAATAACTAATAAATATGTCATCAATAAATCTAAATACAACTCAAATTACTATGCATAATAATTTTAAGTTGTACAACTATTAACACACAGTATCAATAAAAAAAATAAAGACGTACACCAACTCCTGCAAAGTTTGTGCACCAGTAATGCGATCACTATAATCCGAAACGATCTCTGGCATATCCGATTTGGATAGCCTTATAGATAGCGCTGCCATTAATACCCAAATTTTAAATGTTCGTTTAATTTCCGTCGCATTTACAATGCTCTCCTTAGTTAGGAAAGTAAGCATCGTATTCTCAAGCGCTTTTTTTGCGGCATCATTCGTTTTCCACTCCCGTACGATTTGAAGTAGAGAGTCATTCATGTCTTCCGGAATACGCGAACTATACTGTCCGCCTACAAGAGTGTTCGAGCCCGCCCCAAAGAAAAATCTATCCTCTAACTTCGTTAAACATTCGCTATACTGCTCTTTCATCGAATGATAACCTTCCTGTGCATGATTGATCACGAATGTAACGGAAATATTAAAATACATGTTTAAAACATTGCGAATATGCTCGACGATTGTATGAAGCGTATCGGTAATCTGCTGTTCGCTGTTTTGCTCATCGAAGCCGAATACGAGCAAGTATCGGCTATCAGAATCGGCGAACGCTTCTCCGCAGCCGTAATTCGCCAAAACCTCACTCAGCACATTCAATAGCGACATTCGAACGAGTTGACCTTTATTATCTTTAAAACGCTTACATATTAGGTCGAACCTATCGATTTCCATCAGAGTGACAACCAGACGATGTGGATGCAGCCGCATGTTCAAGCTTTCCGCTTTGGCCGTAAACTCAACCTCACTGTAACGCGATCCAAGCAAATATTCTTTAATGAGATTGTCTTTAAGGATATGGATATCCACATCCGTCTTGACGTGCACCGATTTATGCAGCCGGTCGAGCTTCTCCCTGATTTTAAATAACATTCTCCCCATATCTTCCGATGTCATTTCCAGCTTCAAAATATAGTCTTGCACATTGTGAGAGAGCGCCTTACGAGCCGTAACGAAATCTTCCACACATGTCAGGATGATGATCTGCGCATCCGAATTTATATCGCGCACTTTTGCAATCAACTCCATCCCATCCATGATCGGCATCTTAATGTCTGTGATGAGCACTTCCGGCAGTTCCTTTTGATAGATATCCAAGGCTTCCTGGCCGTTCGCGACATCCGCGATCACGGTCATGTTATATTCGCTCCAATCGATCGAATGTTTTAACCCCAATCTTACAAGCATTTCATCCTCGGCAATAAGTACCCGATACATATCATGTCTCCCTTCAATGATGTGCGGAAGTTTCTTTGGCGCATTTAAACTGGAAAATAATAACCATACTATAACAACATTACATTATTTCTGTCTAATGATCCTGAATTATTTCCGGGTAAACCTTACGAATTTCAATTTATATTCCGAATGGTTTTGACTATATTGGTGATAGTCTTTTATCAATGAAAGGTGGTGCCAGGCAATGAAATGGGGAATTAGTACTTATAGTTTAAGTCGCGCCATAATCACGCAGCAAATGACCGTTCCAGATGTCATCGAATGGACGAAAGAAATTGGAGGAGAGCATGTCGAAATCGTACCGATCGGCTATAACTTGACGCAGCAGCCGGAACTCATTCCGGCCATTCGCCGTAAAGCGGAGCAAGTCGGTATCGCTATCTCGAACTATACCGTCAGCGCCAATTTCGTATGTGCGGATGAGGCGGATTTTCAGCAAGAGATTGCCAGGGTCAAACAAGAGGTCGATATCGCTAACGAGCTTGGTGTGAAGCTGTTTCGCCACGACGTTGCATCGAGACCACCGGAACAAGCGTCAATCGTTCATTTCCAAAATGATTTGCCGAAACTGGCGGAGGCATGCAGGCAAATTGCCGATTATGCGGCAGACTACGGGATCACGACAAGCTTAGAAAATCACGGTTTCTACATGCAGGCTAGTGAACGAGTAGAAAGCTTGATCCATGCAGTCGGAAGACCAAATTTCAAGACGACGCTGGACATCGGCAATTTCATGTGTGTCGATGAAAGCTCGGTCAAAGGTGTCAGGAACAATATCGGACTTGCTTCCATGATTCATTTGAAGGATTTCTATTTGCGTCCTAATCACCTTAATCCCGGTCAAGGCTGGTTTCAAACAGCTGGTGGAGATTTCTTGCGGGGTGCGATCATCGGGCAAGGTGATATCGACATGAGGGAAGTTCTGCGCATCATTAAAGCTTCCGGTTATGACGGATACATTTCGATCGAATTTGAGGGCATGGAAGACTGCCATACCGGGACTCTGTTCGGTTTCGAAAACGCAATGCGCTTGTGGGATGAAGTTTAACCAGCGATAAACCAAACCTCTTCCAACATAGAAGCAGCCACAGCAATTAGCCGTGGCTGTTTCTTCCTTCTTATCTATATTTATAGCTGGATCTATTCTTGGTAAAGTTCGGAAAATCGATCGGTTTCCCATTCGCCGCTACGGATTGAACCGACAGTGGGAATACACAGCTAATCGCAACGGCGTCATAGACATCAACAGCCGGTCGGCGTCCTTCCTGAACGGCCGACGCGAATTCCTCCATGACGAAATAATCCCCGCCGAACCCTGCCTCTTCCGCCTTCTCCCGATCCTTCTTCCAAGACGGATGCTCGTACTCGGAAGCTAAATCCCAAATGGACTGCCATTCCACCGTACCTTGATACGATCTGTCTTTCGATCGACTATCCAGCCAAACGAGCGGGTCCTCCCCTTCGCGCCTGGCCGACAGGAAAGCACCTTTCGTCCCTTGCAGCCCAAAATGTGCGTAATTAAACGGACGGGCAGAGGAAAAATCGTTCCGCAAATAAATGACGGCGCCTTGCTTCGTGCGAATCAAGTTGAGTGATGAATCGCCTTGCTTCCAATATTCTGGCTTCGCTGCGGGATGGTCGGCACCATACAATTCGGCGAAATAGCCCGATTGGGATGAAGGCTTTGAAACGATCGTCGTCATATAGTCGAACTCGTCCCCGCGATGTATACCGAGCCATTGCGATACCGGGCCGAGTGAGTGAGTTGGATAATTGTTGCCATTATAATCCCTCAGCATCTCACCTCTCCATGTCAATTGGCCGGTTTCAGTATGAGATATTGCCCTCAAGTCATGAATATATCCGCATTCGGCGTGAGTGATATCCCCAAACTCTCCTTGATCCGCAATGTTCTTAACCATCATGTTCAAGCGGAAATAATTGAAGTTCTCGGCCATCATGTAGATCATTCCCGTCTGCTCCGCCGTCTCAACTAGCTGCCAGCAATCTTCGATTGTGTGGGCTGCAGCGACTTCGCTTAACACATGCTTTCCGGCTTTCATCGCTTGCACAGCCTGCCTGGCATGGAGCATCATCGGCGTTGCAAGCAGTACTGCATCGATTGAAGGATCTTCCAGCACCTTATCATAATCCGTATAGGTCTTGATTCCAGGATTGTCCGATCTCCAATTGTTCAATACTGCTTCATTCAGATCGCACACCGCTGCCAGTTGGACTTTATCAGGCATCATCCTAACGGACTTGCTGTAACAGCTGCCGCGAACCCCGCCCACGACGGCCAATCGTACCGGTTGATTTGCTCCCATTTCTGCACTCTCTCCTTAAGGCGATCACACGCCATCATTGTTCAAAACTACATCTTTACTATAGTCCGAACGTATAGAGAGATGAATTGAAATAAGTAAGATCTATCCTGAAAAAAATCAGGTTATTGCGGCAGCGCAATTATACGATTCCGATATTCCGTAGGCGTCATGCCGGAGTGATGTTTGAAAAATTTTGCGAAGTAATCGGGTTCGATTCCAACCCTCTCGGCGATTTCATAGACGCTCTTCCCCGTAGAGGACAGGAAAATACATGCATGCTCAAACCTTAATTTCGTAATATATTGGATCGGTGGACAACCGACCATCGTTTTGAATACCTGTATGAAATAATGCGGATGAAAGTGAACGAGTCCTGCCAGCTTTTCAACCGAGAGCTTTTCCGACATATGGTTCTCGATATACTGAAGCACAACGTTAACTGCTTCCAATTGAGAATGTCCGGTATCAGCAAACTTACAAAGCGGACTGTTCTCGATGTAGTAACAAAGAAGCTGGAGCAGTATGGTTTTGCAGCGCAAGGCTGAAGTCATATTTTTGCAAGATGCGTAATGACGAAGCTCACGGAACCGCTCTTCAATCGCCGGCCGGTCTTTAACATCGATTACTGTGGACAGCCTTATTAAATCAAAAAGCCGTGTTTCCCCAAGAGATGCTGTAAAATGGCAGTAATATTTGGCGAAATGTTCATCATCGGAGGAGGTTGTTATATTCGTTCCTTCAGGCAATAAAACGAGCTGACCTGCTGTAGGCCGAATTTCTTCATCATTTGCCCGAATTTTGCAGCTCCCGTCGACAATGTAGTAAAGGAGATTGTATTCGTAGTTGACATTCGTATAAGACCAGTTTGTACCGACTTGCTGGTACAATATCGTAAAAATCGACGTTTGAATATTGGCGAGATAGTTTCCAAATTTTTCTCTCGTATGAGCCATAAGACTTTCCTACCCTCTATTTGGCTTAGCCGGTGCGCCTGTCGGCTTTACCGTATTATAGCCTACTCGGGAATAGAATGGTACCGCTTCCAATATGGTAACTACGGCGCCAGATTGACAGAGCAATGGTTTCTGGCTATCTCTAGTTCTCTATTACTCGACCATAGTCCAGTTATGAACCATTCAGAGGTCTGTAGTACTTATAAGGCCATATTGATATATTAAATATTGGAAATACAAATTATACCTACTACTATTTTCTGGAGGAATTACGAAATGCCAAAAAAATCTCATCTCATCTATACTACAC
>NZ_JBFUHJ010000422.1:0-4965 GCF_056402455.1 Paenibacillus sp. P4_A7
TCACCTCATATTTTTCACCTCATATTTTCCGAAAGTACTGACCATGCTCAACCATTTAGTCGTCTATTAATCTGTTTCTTTTTTTGTCCGGACAGCTCTCCATTTGATATATTTATCATAAGGAGAATATCTCGCTCGCAAATTTGTGTAAAGAAAAGATCAGCATTTAACTCTTCCAACACTTGAATGCACATCTCAACCATCTTGTTTCTAAACTGACTAACTTTACTGTTGCTGGTAAGCAGGGTTACATGCTTCACCATCGTCTCGCACACAACATTAAAATGCTCTGAATGTGCACCTTCATATTTCCATTCTGTTGTTTCATACTTGTAAAATTCTTGTTCCTTGGGATCTTTCTCAACAACCTGTTTTAAAAAATATTTTGTGTTCATTGCAGGGCATACCATAGTTGCGTTAGTATCCAAATATAGCCCAAAAGCAATAATTTCTTCTTGTTCATAGAGATTAACCATACTAGAAAAGGTTGTTCGAGTAGCGGATTTTATCTGTTTTTTGATTTCATCATAATCAAAAGGCTTAGAGGTTGGTGTTCGGATTAACTTATCTATGAATTCCTTAAAACTATTAGCTAACACTATTTTTTCATACCCGACTTGATATATGTGTTTTACAAAAGTGACCCTTGGCTCATCTTTTGCAGTACATTGTGAGTAATCAAATACAAAACGTTCTGTACGTGCTGCATCTAGATTTTCACCAAAATAGATTCCGATATCCGGCAAATTGACAAGTCCGGGATAATCTTTTCGTTCTTTTTCACTCTCCAATTCACAAATGGAACTGATATAGGAGCAAATGAAAAGTTGTTTAACATTTTGATTCTCATCATAAATAGGAAAACAGTTCCTTTTCAAGAGCCCTCCATTTTGAGTGTTCTGTAACAGTGATATATAGGATTGTGGTAATTTATACTGAAGATTCTTCTCATATTGCAATTTCTCTTCTTCTATAAAAATCGGTCTTTTAAAATCTTCTTTCCTTTCATTCCATAATTGCTTAAAATCAAGGTCAATCTCTTTCACTCCTGTACCTCCATTCTAGCTAGGAAATTACCAATCTCTCTCCCTGATGGCCGTCTCGGTATCGATATCCACCTTAAACGCATACAGGATCGCTTCTACGGTCGTCCCGATGGAATCCCGTGCCACAGTTTCGATTTCGCTGTCATGCTCATCGAATTCTTCCTGCAAATCGTTGATGGCGATCGTCATCTCATCCAGTTTTCCTTGTATCACTTCGTTCGAATGTGACCCACTTTCCAAAAAACGCACCACTATCAGGATCTGCTCTTTCACCTTATCCACTAAAAAAACAGGATAGTAGCTGTCGTTATACATGTCTTTTAAATAGTTAAAATTAGCATCCAATTTCATTACGTTTTCACCTTTCTGTGTTCGATTGTTTTAATCTTTTTTCTTTAATCAACTAGTTGCCAAATTCACATAGGTATTGTCAAACCTTCTCTGGCGCAAATCGTTGCGGTCGATTAGAAATTCAAGAAAGCCAGCATCCCACCAGCACATACCCGCAGCATCAAGTGAGGAGAGTGAGAACAACAATCGCCAGTTCCGAGCCGCTTCACGATGCTCCGATTCTCGTGCCTTAAACACTTGCAAGAGTGGAATTCGCTCGTTTTCAATATGTTCGGCATATTGATTCTGTCCGCCAGCCAACGCTTCTCTTGCCTTCTCGCGCAGTTCCTCCTCGGTTCTATGGGTATTATAGAGCAAAGCCTCCATCCCACTCCTGCATAGATAGGCATGCAGAGACGTATCGCCAGACCAGGACTGCAAACCTCCCCAAAGCGCATCGCTCTGATCACATACATCCAAATACAGCTCCTCATATTTATCCATTAACTCTTCTGTCTCTTCCCCCAAATCTGCAAGTGACAGATGCGGGGCAAACGTGGCCCGATGAGCAACAAACTCCCGCTCATCCCCATATACCTCTTCCTTATCTGCTGGAGGATCGGCCAATGTCAACTGCTGCAAGTCACCCTCATAGTAAATGACGCGATGATCCACATTGTAGGCTGGCTCGTCTGCTCCTAGAAAAAAATACAGCATGCCTGTGGCAGGCAAATCATCTGCAGACGTAAAGGGCAACTCTCCCAGATTGATTTGAGCCAGGAACGTATACCATTCTCCATCCTCCGTACAGGGCCAAGCGATAGACGGCGGGAGATCCGGACGACCCGCTACCCGGCTGTTGCCTGTCTGGCTGTAATCTTCTTCCCCGGCCAACTCTAGCCTCATCGCCACTTCTGCATGCTGATGCAGCAACGCCGCTACTTGCTCATCTTCCTCGCCATGATATTTGCTAAGTAATTCTATAATAGCTTGCTTTCTCCATCTTTCTCTCATGTTGGTACACTCCTTGTATTTTTCCCTCAAGGGAAATCGAGTTCTGGTGTAATTTTTTGAAAGATCTTCTCTACCTCGGCAGTATGGCTGCGCTCAAGTTCCTGCCATTGAACATGCGACATGAGCACAAACACATGGGTATCCGACCAATAGGAATCCCGAAACAACCGAATCTCAAACTGCTTTTGAATGATATCCGCAATGCCTCGAATCGTAATGTAACGATCATTAGGCGAAAACGTCAGTGGAATCGAATAGATCTCACCTGCGTATGACAAGGTCAGTCCCTCATCCGTCTCTTCCACGATCACTTCTCCAGGTAAAAATTCGCCAAATAATCGGACGATCTCACTATCTTCTTCTCGCCAATCCACAGTCACCCCGTACACCCAGGATAATAGATTAGCTCGTACCGACGACAACTCCTCTTCCCTTGCTGCCTGCAAGAAGTCAGTCCGAACATCGTCACTGAACACTTCCGGATGCCTTTTCAAAAATGCATCAACATCCTCAACACTTCCTTGGAATAGAAATTCCCTATCTTGCTGTTCCACTTGTTTCATTACGCTCACCTCGTCGATGTTCTCGTCTAGCATTTTGCCCTATCAAATCCGATTCATTATGTCTGTTGATGGAACAGGCATAGCTTGCGACAATCCGTACAAATCTCGATATACAACGTACCTTCAGAGCCATCCATCAATACGTTCCATGGAAGCGCTGCGAGAAATTTCATGGTTTGGCCGCAATCCGAGCATGTCGCGAATTGTGCGTCCTGCACCCAATCCGGCCAGCCTCCTATTGTGAAGACCTCATCACCACCGCTAGCGTAATGCTTCGGTACCGCCTCGGCACTAAGTGTGAGCTGATTCCGGCTCATCTCCAGAAGATCATCTTCCGAACAATAATTTTTCGTTAAGGGTGGCTCAAAAGGAATGATCTCACTACGACCATTTTCGTCATAGCACACGAACGTCTCTTCAGTGAATGTGATGCAATTCGGGCAGATGGGAATGGCCAGCACTCCATCAACCTCCAGAAAAGAAAATCGCTCATCAAGGCCGTCCAGTCGCAGGACATCGATCAACTGACAACCGCAATGCGGACAGTGCTGCTCCAATAATTGACCCACTTTCGCTGCCTGATCGACGCCATCTCCTGGCAACATCGTGTAGCATCGCTCGAAGCATAATGAGCTGCGATTCCCCCGATCATCGAAATGCCAGCCACCATGATGGGCATAGACAGACGGATTCACATACAGCTTGCTGCGCCAGGGCAACGGATTTCTCTCCAGCTTAAGGAATGCTTCCTGAACGACATCATCCCCTTGCAGGGCGAGGCAGAGCAGCAAATGATTTGCTTCATCACATGCAGGATCAAAAAGACGCGTGAGCAGCTGATCTCGCACCTCGGGTGAAGCATTCCGATAGAGCTTAGCTGGATAGAAGATCCCCTTGTCGAACGCTGCTTGTGCAATTCGCTCAGTGTTGATATCGTGATAGCCGAGCAACCCATTGAAGTCTTGATAGACTTGATTCCACTCCCCGATCGTTTCAATATTCGAGATGATCGATTCGACCATTTTCTCCACTWCTTCTCTGCTCATAACCTGGTAGGCTTCCCGCTGATTCTTAATTCGACAGCGATAACAGATTCCTTTAAAACCAATAGATTTCCCGCATTCTTGGCATTGATTAGGCATCTTTTTAGATAACCCCTTTCTCGTTAACGTGGGTTTTGTGTCATTTCGTAGGCCCTACCCCAAAATGATGAAACCTTAATAGGATTTTATGCAGTTATTTATACAATTTTTATGCATTGTTTTTCTATTGCATCTCTATTGTATTAGACATGATTAATTGAAAAAAATCTTCAATACTATTTGCTATCTTTTCTACCTCTTCGAATTCAGGCTCATATCCTTGTACAATAGCACCTATATCATTCGTTAAATCAATTGCATAGAATGAATATCCATCATCAACTGACATAACTATGGGTAGATAGTTATCCCACCATGAAGTTATTTCTGATTTCCATTCCTCATCATTCTCTGCTGCTTCTAAGCTTAACGCTTCAAATTCATTCCATTTAAATGCAGTATCCGAGTTATTATTATTATAATCATCCTCACATATAAACCATGTTTTCTCACTAGGCGTTATGCATTCTTTAACCCTTTTTAAAAATTCTAGATAACCTTCGGGAATTTCTCTATACCTTGATGCTATACTATCATTTAAATTTAATTCATATTCAGATTTATCAGTGATATCCCATCCATTATCTTTAGTCCAACTAATGAATTCACTACATTTCATATTCATACTTCCTCCTACCGGTTGAACACCCTTATGCTGGACACTGCACCTCTCAAGCAAATGTTCTCATAGAATTTCTCGAAGCTACTTTAGTAGCTTGTTCTTCAGCTCCTCGGCCGTGTCCGTCTTCCAATAGCTTATATTTAATTTCTTCTCCTGAACCAATTGTCCAACCTGTTCAAATAGCGTTGCTCTTTTCTGAGCTGGCCAATGGGTAAATGACTGCAAATCACTGGACACATTCCAAATAG
>NZ_JBFUHJ010000423.1:0-4911 GCF_056402455.1 Paenibacillus sp. P4_A7
AATATGTTCCATCCAGAAAAAATCATTCTCGGCGGTGTATTGGTAAACTCCAGCGAACAATTTTACGCAAAGGCTATTGAAATCGCTCAGAAAAACACCTATTATTTCCCTGACTACAAGCCTTCCTTTTCAAAAGGGGAGCTCAAAGAGGAAGCGGTCGCCACCGGTTCAGCACTCATGGTTTGGAAAGAGATGGAGATATAAAAAAAACCGCTAACCTAATTAGGTTAGCGGTTTTCTTTAAGAGCGACTGTATTCACTCAACTAATTGCTTATAATAATGACCTTGTAGAATCTCTTACTATTAATTCTGCTGGGAAAATTTTATGTGCATGTGTTATTTTCTTTTGGATCAGATCAAATAAAATCCTTATCGTTTCTTCTGCTATCTCTTTCACTGGCTGTCTAATCGTCGTAATCGAAGGGTTATAATAAAAGGAAATATCTAGTCCATCATATCCTGCCACGGAGTAGTCTTCCGGAATTCGCTTACCAGCTTCAAAAATAGCTTTGCATGCGCCTATGGCCAGACTATCTGAAATGGCATAAATAGCAGTAAACTCTACATTCGTTTCAAGTAACTCTTTGGTCACGGCATAGCCATTTTCCATCGTATAGCTTTCAATATCTTCTTTCATTGGCCGCACCAGCTGTAGATCAAGTTTTAAGCCACGATCAACGAGTGCTTTTTTGTAGCCTTCATATCTTAATTTACCGATACTGACGTCTTCCATTGAAGCCGTTATTGTAGCAATCTTAGTGTGGCCCTCGTCACATAAATAATTGACCATTTTCTTACTTTCATTAAAATCATCCACGGAAACTGAAGAATATTGGGTGAGATCAAACTCAGCCGTCATTCCTATTGTGCTGAGCACGAAAGGTACCGTTAACTGCGTTAGTTTTTCTTCCGAGTGTGAGAAATATCCTCCTAGAAAAACAATTCCCTTTAGACGTTTTTCTTTCTCAAGCTCAATAGCTACATCAATTTCATCTTGATTTTCATCCACTCGCTRCAAAAAGAAGGTATATTTCTTCCGTTTAATTTCTTCTTCAAATACTTTAATCATCGTATTAAAAAACGGATTTGTAATACCTTTAATCAATACGGCTATTGTTTTTGAAGCAGCACGCTTCAAATTTCTTGCGCTGTTGTTTGGAATATAATGATTTTCTTTAATGACTTTTTTAATCATCATTTTTGTTTCTTCACTAATATCAGGATGATTATTAATAGCCCTTGATACAGTGGTAACGCCTACTCCGCACATTTTTGCAATATCAATAATTGTGATTCTTTCCATATTGACTCTTCCTTTACAAGATGTCTCATCCGTTGCAGCTTCCTTCTATCCTTTAACGGCTCCCGCTACAACACCTTCGATTATATACTTTTGACTGAACAAATAGAAAATTACAATTGGCAATATAGCAAGTACCAGCATCGCCATCATGGCTCCCATATCAATTGATCCGTATCCGCCTTTGAGATACTGTATCGCGATTGGAATCGTTTTGTATTCATTCCCGATAATAAGGGATGGCAGCAAATAGTCATTCCATATCCACATCACATTTAAAATAGCTACCGTTATTGCTGTTGGTTTTAGAATAGGCAGAACGATTGAAAAGAATGCTTGCACAGGATTGCATCCATCAATCATAACCGCTTCTTCTACTTCAATAGGTATTGCTTTGACAAAACCGCTAAATAAAAATACAGACAAGCCTGAACCGAATCCAAGATAAATAAAGATAATACCTACTGGATTGTCAAAGTGTATAACGTTTGCTACCTTACTCATCGTGAACATGACCATTTGAAATGGTACGATCATGGAGAATACAAAAATATAATACAACCGATTTGTAAATTTTGTCTTTACTCTTGTTATATACCATGCAGTCATTGATGTAAACAATATTATTACTGCCACAGAAAATACAGTGATAAACAAGGACATTCCAAACGCACTCATGAAATCAGTCTTTGCTATACCGCTTGTATAGTTCTCTAATCCCGTAAATGTTTCACTGTTAGGCAATACAAATGGCGTATCACTAATGTAGAACTTACCTTTAAAGGAGTTCATAAGAACAATAAAGATAGKTGCTAAAAATAATACAGCTAACACTATCAAAATGATATAAACGATACTATCCTTAAACTTGGATGAAGTAGTATGCATTAATTTTCAATCTCCTTTCTTCTAGTAATAACAAGTTGTATCAAGGCAATTATTGCGACCAGAACGAAGAACATAACTGCCTTAGCCTGACCTACACCTTCCCAACCCGTTTTACTATAGAAGGAATTGAAAATATCAAGCGCTAACATTGTAGTTTCCTTGGATGGTGCACCTGCTGTTAGAGCTAAGTTTTGATCAAACAGCTTGAATGAATTTGACAACGTCAAAAATAAACAAATGGTAATAGCAGGCATAACGAGTGGAATGGTTACATTCCGCAGAATTTCAAATCGATTAGCCCCGTCAATTTTTGCAGCTTCTACTATATCCTTAGGAACATTTTGAATACCCGCAATATAGATAATCATCATGTACCCTATTAATTGCCAATTCATTAGGATTACTAAACCCCAAAAGCCATATTGCGCATCAAAAGTTAAAGTTACATCGAAATAATACAATATACCATTAAGAATTAATTGCCAGATATAACCTAGCACGATACCGCCAATTAAGTTTGGTAGAAAAAATACCGTTCTAAATAAATTTGTACCCTTTTTCCCTTTAGTCAATAACATGGCGATGATGAATGCAAACACGTTAATCGTAAGAACCGATACCACTGTAAATTTAACGGTAAACCAAAGTGCATTGATAAATTCTTGGTTAGAAAACGCTTTTACATAATTGCTTAAACCAACCCATTTCGCATCAGTTACTGTAGTAAACTCAGTAAAGGACAAATATATACCTAGAAGAAAAGGTATGATAAAGGCTACTGAGAAGGCCAGTAAGGTTGGCAATGCGAAAAGTGCAAAATACTTTTTAATCGCTTTTTCCATGTTGTCTTCCCCCAACTAAATTATTAATAAATGGTGAGCTAGACAAAGTTAAACTCTCCCATGGTTTATGCCACCACATACCGTTAGGTACGCAGTGGCACATTTTTTCATCTAACCTTTATTTAGATTTTTCAGATTTCCAAGAGTCTTTAACGATTGTTGTAACTTGTTCCCAAGTCTTTTTACCTTGAGCATATTCCAATAGCGCATCACCAAAATAGTTTTTGAATTCTTCACTTGGGAACGCTGCAAATGTCCAAGCTACAGATGTAACATCCTTCTCCATCCAAGCTAATACTTCTTTAGCAAGTGGATCAGCAGGTTTTTCATCTTCTTTAAATGTATTAAATGGTGCTATAAATCCTAGATCTTTCGTAATGTAGGCTTTACCTTTTTCACTTGAGAATAACCATTCAAGGAATGCAAGAGATGCTGCTTGTTTCTCAGCGGATACTTTGCTATTAATAGCAAAATAATTCTCTGTTCCAATAGCTAGACCTTGTTTTTCTTCACCCTTCACTCCTGTGTAGATAGGCATGAACTTAATGTCTTCAGCTTTTACTACGTTTCCGCTTACTTCGTTGATTTGTCCCCACGCCCAGTTTCCATTTTGAACCATAGCAACTTGACCAAGAGCAAATTCAGCCATAGAATCTGTTACTGTTTTACTTCCGAGCATTGTTCCTTTGGTAACGGAATTGTTAATATAGAGGTCAAAAATATTTTTGTAGTTTTCTCCGTATTTGAACGAAATTTCTTTGGATGCAAGACCAGCCAAAACCGTGTTGTCAAATTCAGTGTTATCTTTGAATTCATAGTACAGAGGAATGTTCGCTAAGTGTGACTGCCATCTCCATTGCTCACCAGCACTTAATGAAGTGGAAGCGAATACAYCTTTAATAGCTAATTGGTCTTTCTTAGCAGTCATATCTTCAACAACCGCTTTTAGTGTTGCAAAATTATTGATTTCAGATGTGGATGAAATGGATACTGCTTTGTCTGCTAAAGCAAAGTATTTTTTCATGATCGCGTCATTGTAGATGATGCCATATCCTTCCACTACGTAAGGAATACCATAAACACCTTCACCGCTTGTTACGGCTAAGCTTTTGTCTGTCAAATAGCTGTAAAGTTTAGAATCCTTCAAATCAGCTGTGTAGCCTTTCCAAGCTTCATAACCAACGGGGCCGTTGATTTGGAAAATGGTTGGAGCATCGGATTTCGCAATTTCAGATTTTAGAGTTGTCTCATATGTTCCAGCAGCGGCAGTTACAATTTTAACCTTAACGCCAGTTTCTGCTTCATAATCTTTTGCGATTTTTTCATAGGTTGCTGCTATTTCAGGTTTAAAGTTTAAAAAGTAAATTTCTTTACCTTTGGCACTAGTTCCTCCGTTATTCGTATCATTTGATTTACCACATGCAGATACTAATGCAATAATCATTACGGATACGAGAACGAGACCAATTACTTTTTTCATTTTGTTCATTTTTTCCCCTTCTTTTCTTTAAAATTGTTTGCCTTGATCCTTTAAAATCTGTCTATTTCCGAAAAATGATGACGCTTCCTTAATTTAATCGGTATCGTTATCGGTAACGTTACCGGAGCTCGAATTTATAGTAGCATATCGACCTATAAAGATGCAATAGTTTTTCTTCGCTCGTTCAGCTTCATGCATTATCATCCCCGACGCCTATTTAAATTATTCCTATTTCGTACTCAAAAATCCCCTTGACCATTAACGGCCAAAGGGATTCTTGATTATTTAAAGCAAGAAATGCTTAGTGATTTTTTTGGTTTCAGTGCAACAGCGGAATTTTCGTAATGTCAATTAGAGATACAAAGTTGATAATCATAGCTATTGTTGAAAAGGAACGTGC
>NZ_JBFUHJ010000424.1:0-4897 GCF_056402455.1 Paenibacillus sp. P4_A7
CATCATAATCGCTACTATAACCCAATAACGACTGCGCTCTTTACGAAGCGAAAGCAATTCAACACATATAAAAACGGATAAGCTTATCCGAATCACTGCACCAGACAACCACTGAAAAATAGTTAAAAAATCTAAGTGCTCTATATATTGACCTATTTTCACCAGTCTCCATTGCTCATATGGAGAGGTAGTCTGATGGGCGGCTTCTATCGGACCAAATTCAGTGATCGCACCGATAATAGGTCCCAGTGATATGATGATAGAGAATACTCCATATAGAAGCAATTGCCAAACCCGAATTTTCTTCGTCAAATGATGCTGAAGTACGATCAACGCTAATAATTCCACGAAGCCAGCTCCAGAATAAACCATTCCATCCCGTACAGGTCCCCACCCATTCTCAAGTACGGGCTTTAACAGCGAATAATCTTTCATCGGCGTATTAAAGGTACTGACGAATATACCTAAAAGCACAACAATTGGAAGCAGCACCCCTGATGCAATGGCGATGACTCTTAAGCCCCATAATGACATAGCCAAGCAGAATAACACCAATGCTACAACTAGCAGCATCCTAGGGGTTTCTGGCAAATAGTTTGTAATATGCCATGTAGTCGTATGAATGACAGTCATACCGCCAATTAGATACATCTGTATGCAAACCGGCAACACAAGCAGCCATGATACAATGGGTGAAACTTTATGGGAGAGCCATGACTTCCAGTTCTGATACCCGGAGCGGTTCATAAGCCAGACCAATAGCATAATCCAAATAAGGAAAAATCCACCCGTTACTAGAACTGTAATCCATGAATCTCTACTCGATGCTGACAAAATCATGGGATTTACAATAACGTGACTAGTAAGACCGTTCATTAAAGCAAACATCATAAATACTTGTACAAAGCTAATTTTATTGCTTAAAGGATTCAAACTTAATCACATCCATATCTATACAGTCCATGTACTTCTACTCTATTTTGGTAATATTCGCATGTTTCTATCCAAATACGAAAAAAAATTTTCCACTATCGTCTTAATCTAATTGTTATTCGCTACCCATCTTTCTAATTGAGTCTTCCTAATAAAACCAAATGCACAGCAAAAAGAGCAGAATGCCTTGTGCCACCCTGCTCCTTTTGTCTTCCTTCTGCCTTTATTAGAATCTACAAGATGTGGTTGCAGCTTCTCTGCTGCGCTACCTGTTTTCGAACAATTTTGTTACCAAACTATATCCCAAACCAAAAGATACACCAGTTGAGACAAACAATACATTAAATAACTGAGCTTCTGGTGAAAAAAAGCTGCCACCGCCATTAATGACAATAATGAAAGTAGTAGGAATCACAAAAACTAGCGCACAACAAATCGGATAAAGTAAATTACGGAGTACAAGCTGTTTCATTTTATCCTTGATAACGACACATATTAGCAGATAAATGAGACCTATCGGAATATAAGCAAATGCCGACCAAAATAACACTGCATTAGATTCCCCTCCCAGACTTTGCTTCCAGAAAGCCCAAAGTGCTTGGTTGTACATGAAGAAACCAACCCAATAGGATATGACATATACAACGAGAAAACATAAATTTTTTAAAAATAACATAACTTGTTCCTCTTCCCCTAATTCAATAAACTCGAAGCACTAGAATGTTATTCTGAGCTACATGAATTATAACCCCGCTCCTCTAAGTAGGAGTAGTTCTAACATTTGTAGTACCCCCTCAAATCCTTATGAACAACTTAAATAGGAGCAACCATTAAGCTGCTCCTATTTGAATTAGGGGAAAACTATTTAAATATGCTCACAAATAAAATCGCCAACAACATAACAATCATAAATGCGAAGAAAAAGTAGCCGAAAATTCTTAATGGCTTTGGCATCGTGCTAAGATCGATTCTCTTAGGAGCGCCACCACCTTCTATTCTTTGCAAAGGAAGGACTTGATCATCAACAAAGCTTGAGTTCGTACTTTTTAACTGTTCAGTCTCATTGGATTTCGTTTCATGAACTTTGTTTGATTTGTCATCATCCATGTTTTTAGTCACCTTTCAGATAAAAGTTTCTTTATGCTCACCAACTGAACACAGAGACTTAACACTTGGATGGCTGTCTCTAACTCTTCTATTGATGGAAAGGTAGGCGCTATTCGGATATTTCGATTTCTTGGATCTTTTCCATAAGGAAATGTAGCTCCAGCTTTAGTCAATGTGACACCGGCTTCAGCTGCCATATTGACTACGTCTTTAGCACAATCATCTAATGTATTAAGACTTATGAAATAACCCCCGTTCGGTTTATTCCATGTTGCTATATCTTTCCCGCCTAACTCTGATTCAAGCTTATTAAGTACCTTATCAAACTTCGGTTTAATAATAGCTGCGTGCTTATCCATATGTGCCTCTAAATTGTCTATATTCTTTAGAAAACGAACATGACGAAGCTGGTTGATCTTGTCAGGGCCAATTGTTTGAACAGAAATCAGCTTCCTCATCTCATTCACGTTCGCCTCGCTTGAAGCCAATACAGCAATGCCAGAGCCAGGAAAAGTGATTTTAGATGTTGAACTGAACATATACACACGATCGGGATTTCCCGCCTTCTTACAAGCAGCAAGTATATTTTTCAGTTGATCGGCTTCATTTAAATGGTGAACCGTATAAGCATCATCCCAAAATATTCTAAAATCCTCTGCTTTAGTCTTCATGCGAGCAAGTCTATCYACCGTCTCATCGGAGTAAGTGATTCCGTCTGGGTTACTGTATTTAGGAACACACCAAATTCCTTTAATAGAATCATCTTCACTGACAAGCTTTTCGATTGTATCCATATCCGGTCCATTGTGCAGCATGTCTATTACAATCATCTCGATATTTAAATGCTCACATATAGCAAAATGTCTATCATAACCGGGGCTTGGGCACAAAAACTTGATTACTGGGAGTTTCCCCCAGGGCGTTTCACTGCTGGATACACCATGAATAATGGCTCTAGTTATCGTGTCATGCATCAGATTAAGACTTGAGTTTCCGCCAATTATAATTTCATTTGTACGAACCTCAAGAATTTGTGAAAATAATTCTTTAGCTTCGGGAATTCCATCAACACCACCGTAATTGCGACAATCCGAGCCATCCTTTGCCTTTATGAGATCATCAGATGCGATATCAAGCATTTCCATAGATAGTTCAAGCTGTTCAGAACTTGGTTTGCCTCTAGACATATCCAATTTCATATTCTGATTCTTATATTCTTCGTATTTTTCTTTTATGATTAAATACTGCTTATTCAATTCGTTTACATCTAAACTGTTGTAAGAAATAATATTACTCAATTCCCCACTCACCTTTTCCATATATACTAAACTAAGATTATCATCGATCATTTTAGTTTTAAAAATTCGATACCCTAACTTCTCGTATAAGCGAATATTATTCATACTCTTGCTACCAGTAAATAATTCAAACCGGTTTGTTAAGCATGATTTTTCAATTTCCTGCATTAATATTTTGCCTATACCCATGCCACGATACTCAGGGTGAACGATCAATTTCCCAATAAAACTGATACCATTCTCCACATAAGCTCTCACAGAACCTATAAGCTTATTAGCAATTACGGCTTTAAGTATAGTGTGATTTTTGAATTGTTGTTTTAAACCTTCTAAAGTTTGAACGAGTGGTTCAATGGTAAAATCATTGTAAATTTCCGCCTCACTCATGTAGGCCATTTTTTGTAAGGATAATATTTCGCTGGCATCCGCTACGATTGCCTTATCAAAAATAATCTTCATCTAATTCACCTCTCTCAGCTCAGCTCAATTTAACTAAATTAATAATAACTTAGTCCAAATTGGGTATATTTACAAGACTTTTACAGAAAAAATGTAAATTCCAAGCCGATCGTAAGCGCAATTTAGTAACGATCATTAAACTACTTCTAATTAGGAATTGGAATTTTCGAAATGTTTTATTTTTATCATGATCAAAAAGAAAGCAAGTAGCGTAAATATAATTCCGCTCCAGATGAGCTGATGTATGCCCAAGTGAGAAATAAACCAACCACCGATAGAAACTCCTATTGTAATCCCAAGATTGGAAAATGATACAAACAAACTGTTGCCGAATTCTGGAGCCTCTTTCGTCTCAGTTGTTAACCATGCTTGACTGACAATAAGCCCTCCAGAATGAACTGCCCCCCATAAGAATACGATTACAATCATCGGGATGAAATGCGAACCCAGATAATAAGTGAATAAGTAAATTACTGCATATAACAGAGGAAACAAGATCACAGTCTTTGTAAAGCTTTTATGTAAAAAGCCCCCAAACAAAAAATTCCCAAAAATCATAGTTATACCAAAAGCCATCAACATAATACTTATCCATGACCCATTCATATGTGTTACTAGTTTTAGATATTCAGCAAAGTAGCTGTACACAGAAAACATAGCTGCAAAGATAAAAATAACTATAACGATATTTAACCACAATTGAGGTTTGCGTAATATACCAAGCTGCTTGCCATAAGACATCTTTTCCCTAACAGGTATGGAAGGTTGCCAAGCTAGTATCCCTACAAAGGCAATCATGCTTACAACAGCTCCAAACAGGAAAGCTGCTTCTAACGAAATCTTTTCGGCGAGATATGAAGTCAAAGGCACACCAAATGCAAATCCGACCGTTATTCCGGCAAAAACCTTAGTGACAGCTTTACTGCTTTTTTCAGGAGGGACAATATTTGCTGCTGTTACAAGGGCAACCGAGAAGAAGACTGGATGAAGGATTGCAGGCAGAATACGGAAAACCAGCATTACTTCAAATATAGTTGTATAGGCATAAACAATATTTGAAATCGCAAAAATCAGCACCACGGTTAATAGAATGACTTTAC
>NZ_JBFUHJ010000425.1:0-4891 GCF_056402455.1 Paenibacillus sp. P4_A7
GAACTGGATGCTTCAGTTACGATATCTGGATTTGACGGCTTACATTCGTCGTTGGACGGCGCTGTGCAAGCGGAGTTTGAAGAGCAGCTGTTCGAAAACGCAGATGCGCTGCTGCTGCCTGTGGTAGGAACGGATGATACGGGGCTTATTCATGCTGTGTTTAGCGATCGTTTAATGAAAGTGACTGATGCTCATTTTGCAAAGCTGCCTAAGCACTGCACAGTCTATACGGGTATGGCGAAGCCTTATTTACGACAGCTTTGCGAACAGAACGGTTTATCGCTCGTCGAACTGTTTGAACGTGATGATGTGGCCATTTACAATTCCATTCCGACAGCGGAAGGTGCACTTATGATGGCCATTCAGAATACTGATATTACGATTCACGGTTCTTCTTCGATGGTGCTTGGATTTGGTCGAACAGGATTTACAATGGCACGAACACTTCAAGGTTTAGGGTCAAAGGTGAAGGTTGGAGTACGACGTTCAGAGCACTTTGCGCGTGCTACTGAAATGGGGTTCGAGCCTTTCTACATCAGTGGTTTGTTGCATCATGTGAGCAATATTGACTTGCTTTTTAATACAATTCCGACTATGATAGTCACAGCACAAATTATCGCAAATTTACCTTCGCGGGCCGTAATAATCGACCTCGCATCTAAGCCCGGTGGAACGGATTTCCGCTTTGCCGAGAAGCGGGGAATTAAAGCGATGCTTGCACCCGGACTACCCGGTATCGTTGCACCCAAAACTGCTGGACGTATCATAGCGGATTGCTTATCACAGTTGATTTTGGACGATACGATTAAGCGGGGGAATGGGATATGAATTGGTCTGGGATAACGGTAGGGTATGCTTTGTCCGGCTCACATTGTACGTTTGCGGAAGTCATGCCTGAAATTAAGCGGTTCGTCGATGCGGGTGCGAATGTAGTGCCGATTGTATCGAATACGCTTATGACTACGGATACTAGGTTTGGTAAATCCGAAGATTGGCAGACTCAATTAAAGGAAATAACGGGAAATGAGCTTATTTCAACGATCGTGCAGGCGGAACCTCTAGGTCCATCTAAATTGCTCGATGTTCTAGTAATCGCTCCATGCACAGGAAATACAACAAGCAGACTAGCAAATGCTATAACCGATAGCGCGGTACTTATGGCTGCCAAAGCGCAAATGCGTAACGGTCGTCCTCTCGTGCTTGCCATATCAACAAATGATGGTCTTGGTTTAAATGCTGCTAATATAGCGAAGCTTCTAGTGGCTAAACATATTTATTTCGTCCCGTTCGGCCAAGATAACCCTGTGCAGAAGCCTAATTCACTTGTTGCCAGAATGGATTTAGTCTTGGAAGCATGCGAAGCAGCCCTTCAGGGAAAACAGCTACAGCCTCTGCTTGTCGAACGTCATAACTGACACGCGCAAGAGGGGAGACGACAGCAGATGTCGAATCAGAAATTGTTTAATGTTGCAGTAGTTGGAGCAACAGGCGCAGTAGGAGAACAAATACTAAAATTACTCGAGTCAAGAAACTTCCCGATTCAAAATCTTAAGCTATTATCGTCTGCGCGTTCGGCAGGCACAACGCTAATTTTTAAAGGGCATGAACTAACGGTTGAGGAAGCAACCCCAGATAGCTTTATAGGTGTGGATATTGCTTTATTTAGCGCAGGCGGAGATGTTACGAAAGCTTTAGCTCCTCATGCCATTAAACATGGAACCGTGTGTATCGATAATACGAATGCCTACCGGATGGATGTGAATACACCGCTTATAGTACCTGAGGTGAACATCGAGAAGGTTAAGGAACACAAAGGCCTTATTGCAAATCCGAACTGTTCGACTATACAAATGGTTGTGGCTCTTAAGCCTCTTAAAGATAAGTATGGCATTTCTCGAATTATCGTATCAACTTACCAAGCCGTATCCGGCGCTGGCAGCCGAGCTATCGATGAAATGCTGCGTCAAACTAAAGCAGCGTTGGATGGTGAACCTGTTAATCCTGATATTTTGCCGGTGGGCGGGTTGCCAGTGAAGCATCAAATTGCTTTTAATGCGATTCCTCAAATCGATAAATTTCAAGACAATGGTTACACACTAGAAGAAATGAAAATGGTTCTAGAAACGAAAAAAATCATGGATGATGAGTCTATTCAGGTTACGGCTACTTGTGTGCGTATTCCTGTTGTTTATGGACATTCAGAATCTGTGTACGTTGAACTTAAAAACAACTACGATTTGGAAGATGTTAAGCAGATGTTGGCAGATGCACCGGGCATTACGCTCGTTGATGATCCAGCAAATCAGCAATACCCGCTTGCGACTGATGCAGCCGATAAGCCGGATGTTTTCGTAGGTCGCTTGAGACGCGATTTAGGGCACGAGCGCGGACTTAATATGTGGATTGTCTCCGATAACCTGCTCAAAGGCGCAGCATGGAATGCCGTTCAAATCGCAGAATACATCGTAAAAGGTTAAACGTATTAAGTGAAGGGTAATAGGCAGCGTCTTCCTATGGTCGATTACGGAGGATAAACATATGCGTATCCTGATCCAAAAATTCGGGGGTACCTCACTATCAACCGACTATGCGAGAGAGCATGTTATTCAGCATATAAGCAGAGAACGGAATAGCGGTTTTGCAGTCGTTGTAGTTGTATCAGCTATGGGACGAAAAGGTGAACCGTATGCAACAGACACACTGCTGCAATTGATCCGTGACAATGGGGATCGACTTCCCGCTCGTGAGCAAGATATGCTGCTAGGCTGCGGAGAGATTATTTCTGCAGCCGCTTTATGCAGTTTACTCTGTGCAAGCGGCATCCCTGCTACAGTGTTAACTGGCGGACAGGCGGGTGTGCTTACAGATGAACAATACGGGCACGCACGCATTAAGGAAATTCGTCCTGACAAAATATTAAATCGATTACATTCAGGCGATGTGGTCATCGTAACGGGCTTTCAAGGAAGCACGGAACATGGGGATACCACTACGCTTGGACGCGGTGGAAGTGATACTTCCGCAACTGCTTTAGGTGCGGCTCTCCGGGCGGAAATGGTCGATATATACACGGATGTCAATGGGATACTAACCGCGGATCCTCGTATTGTTGAAGAAGCAAAACCATTGCTTGTTGTCAGCTATGCTGAAATATGCAATATGGCTAGGCAAGGAGCAAAGGTTATTCATCCGCGTGCTGTTGAAATTGCACAGCAAGCACGTATACCGCTGCGGGTACGTTCAACCTTTACAACGGATACAGGTACGCTAGTAACGGATTCGTCTGAATTAAAGGCTGATCTTTCTGTGAAGGATCGTCATGTAACGGGCATAGCACATGTGTCTGGATTAACTCAAATTTCGGTGAAAGCAATCGAAGGGCGAAATGACGTTCAATTACAGGTTTTTCAAGCAATGGCGAAGCATCGTATTAGTGTTGATTTTATAAATGTGACACCAAGCGGTGCAGTTTATACCGTTTTTGATCGCGATGCAGATAGAGCCGTTCAAGTGTTGAATGAAGGTGGATATACGCCTTTGGCAATTAACGGCTGCGCGAAAGTTTCCGTCATCGGTGGCGGTATGAATGGCGAGCCTGGTGTAATGGCACGTATTGTGGAAGCGCTGACCGAGCAGGAAATCTCGATTATGCAGTCCGCAGATTCAAACACAACAATTTGGGTGCTAGTAAGTGAAGCAGTTATGGCAGAAGCGCTGCGTGCTCTTCACGCGAAATTCGAGCTTCATCGATAAATTATCTATTAAAATAACGCAATGATGTATTTTTTGTCTTGCAAAACTTTTAGGAGGAGTCTAGATGGAATTTGGAAGATTAATTACCGCAATGGTAACCCCATTTGATGCGGATGGTCAGATCGACTGGCCAACTACAGGCCGTTTGATTGATTACTTAATTGAGGATCAGCAAAGTGATAGTCTAGTCGTTTCCGGCACAACAGGCGAGTCACCTACGCTCTCGGATGAAGAGAAGGTCGAACTGTTTCGCTTTGCAGTAAAGCATGCGGATGGTCGTTGCAAAATTATTGCCGGTACGGGTAGCAATAACACGGCCCATTCCATCTATTTGACTAAAGATGCTGAAGCAGCTGGTGTTGATGGTATTTTGCTTGTTGTACCTTACTATAATCGTCCAAGCCAAGAAGGGCTTTATCAGCACTTCAAGGCTGTCGCAGAAACAACTGCATTGCCTGTTTTCCTTTATAACGTTGAAGGTCGTACGGGAGTAAATCTTTCAGTTGACACAACACTTCGCTTAGCAAAGATCCCAAATATTGTGGCGACGAAAGACTGTGCCTCCACGGATCAACTAACACAAATTATTAGTGCTGCGCCAGCAGGTTTTAAAGTATATAGCGGCGATGATAGTGCAACGCTTCCAGCGTTATCAGTGGGTGCGTATGGTATCGTAAGTGTGTCCAGCCATATTATTGGAGCCGAGATGAAGCAGATGATTACGGCTTACGTCGAAGGCAACGTGCAAGAAGCGGCGCGCTTGAATGGTGAATGTCATCCTATTTTCAAAGGATTGTTTGGTTGCCCGCATCCAGTACCAAATCCTGTTGCAGTTAAATATGCAATGGGCTTAAAGGGTTTGCCTGTCGGTGGAGTAAGATTGCCGCTTGTTACAGTAACTGAGGCAGAAAGTGAATTTCTACGCAAGTTGATTTTGTAAATAAATGTCTTTCGTTGCTTGCAGCCGGTGCATCCAGCATCGGTTTTATTTTTTTGGAAATGATCTTTGTTAGTAAGCTTTAATCAGTTTCACTTGTATTCCTTGTTTTTCTTCATGTATAATGTTCTCATGTGACTAAGTACGGCATTTAGTTGGAAGTGTATAATTCGTCAGTGGGGCATCTGTGGATAAGAGGTC
>NZ_JBFUHJ010000426.1:0-4884 GCF_056402455.1 Paenibacillus sp. P4_A7
GTTCCATACCGTGCGACATGTCGATAATCGCTTTTGTAATGAAAGCACTCTTCGAATCGCTCGTCAGTTCCTGAACAAAGCTCTTGTCGATCTTCAAAATATCTATAGGGAATTGTTTCATATAACCAAGCGCTGAGTACCCTTTCCCGAAATCGTCTATCGCGATCTGGAAACCAAGTGATTTGAACTCATGCAAGATGGGAAGTACAGACTCAATACCATGCAAGCTGCTGCTTTCCGTTATTTCAATAACAATATGCTGTGGATCACAGCAGTTCTGGATTACAATATCAAGCAGGTTGGAAGCTAAATCCTTCGCCAAAAACTGCCTAGCTGACAAGTTAACTGCAACTGCTGGTACAAAAAACGAAGCAGAGAGCCACCTATTGATTTGTTTGCAAACCTCCTTCAGCACCCATTTCCCGATATCCATAATGCTGCCGGTTTCCTCTGCAATCGGAATGAATTCTCCCGGGGAGATGGGGCCAAGTGTAGGATGATTCCAGCGAATTAACGCCTCTATCCCGTCTACGCGACCTGTAACAATACTGATCTGCGGTTGATAATGAAGGGTCATTTGATTTCTAGAAATCGCCCACCTTAACTCGTTCTCCAATTCAAGCTTACGCATAAAAGTTTTATAAATGCTTTTGTTAAAAAGTTGACAGCCGCCTTTTTCTATTTTAGCCTGGTACATAGCTAAATCCGCGTGCTTAAGCAATGTCTCAAAGTCGTCGCCGTGAGTCGGGTACATACATACCCCAATGCTAGCATTGATATAAAGCTCATTGTCCTCTACCCAGAATGGCTTTCCGATACTTGCTATTACATCCTTGGCCTTCAGCATTGCATCTTCTTGTTCCTGCAGATCCTTGAGAACGATTATAAACTCGTCGCCTCCTAACCGAGAAACGATATTGTTCGTTCTTACGACAGCACTCATACGCTCCGCGACCTGCTGAAGGAGCTTGTCCCCAACGTTATGTCCTAAAGAATCGTTGACCATCTTGAACCGATCAAGATCAATGAAGAAAATACCCAGCATCCGTTTAGCATTCATCGATTCCTCAATTGCTTGGTTCACCAATTCACTCAGCAAGGTCCGATTAGGCAGCCCCGTCAATTTATCAAAATGAGCCATATACTTCAGGTGATCTTCAGACTTCTTACGTTCTGTAATATCGGAAAACATACCTAAATAATTCGTAATATTTCCCTTCTCATCACGTAAGGTCGTTATCGATAGCCACTCTAGATACACCTCACCGCTCTTTCTTCTGTTCCAAATTTCACCCTCCCAGAATCCGGCGGCATGAATTCTTTCCCACATTTTAATATAGAAGAATTGATTCTGATGGCCGGAATGCAGTAATCTTGGCGTATGCCCAGAAGCTTCTTGTTCCGAATAGCCAGTCATTTTCGTGAACGCATGATTCACTGATAAAATTCGAAGCTGCTTATCTGTAATCATAATTCCCTCACTAGCATTGCTGAACACTTGAGCATGCAGTCGAAGCTTGGAAATAGTGTCTTTCCGATGAGTTAAATCAGAGAACATTCCCACGTAATTGATCAAAGTCCCCTTTTCATCCCTTACAGAATGAATAGAAAGCCACTCTGGATAAATCTCGCCATTTTTTCTGCGATTCCAGATCTCACCACTCCACTTGCCCTCTTTATGTATGGATGCCCACATATTGACGTAGAAATCTATGCCTTGGTAATCTGATTTCAGCATGCTCGGCTTTTTCCCAATGACTTCCGATTCCAAATAACCAGTAATAGCCATAAAAGCTGGATTTACATTTACAATTCTTTCACTCGGATCAGTAATCATAATAGCCTCTTGCGAATCTTGAAATATGCTCGCATAAGGCAATACGAGGTCTTCAGTTGCTTGATTATTCATAAGGGCATCTATCTGCCAATTCATGGAGGAACCCCTCTCTACTATTACATCAGCATGTTATGCCAGCTATCTTCAGACGTACTTTCAGCTGTTCAGGGACATCTTCAAATGAAACACGCGCATTGCAATCCATTGCGATCTTCTGTACCGCTAGTAATAAACCGAGACCTGAACTATCCATTTCTGTGACGGATCCGAGATGAAATGTGAGGGTGCAAAATCTTTGTTGAATGAGAGGAAATAATTCCTGCCTGATGGAGGTTGCTTCATTTACGCTAATAGTTCCGGTGAGAATAACGTGTATTTGTTGGTTGCTATTCAAAATCTCATAGCACATTAACAAGCCTCCCTTGGTATTCCAAACGAAATCACTATAATGTATGATACTTCCTATTAAGTTTAAATAGGGTATTTGATCCTGACTATATATGAAATGTAATAATTAATATGTGATAATAATCACTTTTTTTGATCCAAAACTCATAAAAATAAAAAAAAATGCCCCTATTGAGTATATCGAAAAGGGAGACCTCATAGAGGACTCCCTTTTCGATGTTTTAACGCTAGAATTAGTTAATTCAAAGGTCACACCCGGGCAGGCGGGTTCATAGACCTCGCCAGCTAATCAACTTATCTGTGTTACTTGCATCTACGATATACTCCTAAATGAGCTTATGTCTGTACCACTTGTCCCCTTTGAACCGCCATGCAAAGATCACTCCGCGTATGCCCCATTCGGCGACCATAGCCAGCCACACGCCCATAAGCCCAAATTGAAGGGTAATTCCTAAAATATAGCCAAGAATAATCCGGAACAACCACATCGAAAGCAAGGAGGTAACCGATGTAAACTTTGAATCCCCTGCTGCGCGTAAGGCTGATGGCATGACAAAGCTTAATGACCACAAGAAAGGTTGTGCAATCGATAGCAGTAAAATAAGTGCGAATATCGCAGGTATAATTTCTTTAGGCGGAGAGTAAATACTCACTAGCAGTGGGAAAAATGGCAGGATGATAGCCGTAATTAACACGAAAAACACCGTAGATAGTAACATAAAGGATTTAATAAACTTCCTTGCATCCTCGATGTTTTTTCTCCCGATACACTGTCCGACAACCGTTACAACGGCAACACTCAGTGCAGTTCCTCCAATTTGAAATAACATCGATAAGGAGTTGCTAATCGCATTAACCGTTATGGCTAGTGTCCCTAACTGAACAATAAACGTCTGAGTTAATAATTTTCCTCCATTGAAAAACATCTGCTCTGCTGCAAATGGAATTCCTATGAACATAATTTTTTTTAAAATCGAAAAATTAACTCTTAGTGCATTGCTTATTTTAAAGCGTAATGACTGATTATATCGCAACAAATAAATTAATGATGCAGCCATCCCCAATACTCTTGCTAGAATCAAGGAAATTGACAGTCCAATGACACCCATATCAAATAATTTAATTAATACAATATTCAAACCAAAATAAGATAAATTTAAAATTAACGACAAGAGCAGACAAGCCTTAGTCTCGGAAACGCCTCTCAAGACGCCGGTCACAGCTTGATAAATGGCTATAAACGGATAAGAGATACAACTGCCTATCAGAAAAATCTTCGCATTGTGTAATACATCCGCATCAGCATTGCCAAATAGCAAACTTAAGGCTGAAGTATGAAATAACATAACAAACACACTGATCACTATGGATACAATTGCTACTGCAGATATAGCTTGCGATGCAGCCTTAGATACCATTTCTTGATTTCCGCTACCTTTATATTGCGCCACAATGACTGTACCGCCTGTCGCAATAGCAACAAATAGATTAATAATAAACATATTAATCGAATCGACCATACTCACTGCGCTGACGGCTGCAACTCCTGAGGAGCTTATCATAGCTGTACTCATCAAACTCATCAAAACAATAAACGCTGAATCCACAAATATCGGAATGATAATAGCGAAAACTTGCTTGTAATCCATCGAACTACCCGTGAAATATTTATTTAATAAAGAAATACCTTTTTGTTGAACATTTAATCCCATTCTATGCAAATCATCATCACTTCTTTTCTTCAACGGTGTAGAGAGATATGTCTGGTAGTTGAACTGCTACGCAATATTATACCACTGCTACGCTAAGTAAACGATTTTATATATAACAACTGAATAAATAAGAAACAGGCTTCTGATCATTTGATCGGAAGCCTGTTTCTCTGATTCAATTATTCGGATAAGTCTCTCTCAGAAACTTTGTAGACTGGTTGATTAGCGCTTTTAAGACATCAATATCAATGTCTGCTACTTTGTTTATGTAGACACATGCTTTTCCTGACGTATGTTTTCCGAAGTCCCGTAGCAACGTCTCTCGTTCTGTATCACCTGTCGCAAAATACAGGCTGATCTTTGCTTTTCTAGGTGAAAATCCAGCTAGCGCTGCATCTCCCTCATGACCTGATTCATATTTGTAATGGTATGTACCAAACCCAATAATACTTGGTCCCCACATTTTGGCAGGGTAACCTGTCGTTTCAGTGAAAATATCTAATAACTTATATGCGTCTTCGCGCTTGTTAAGGCTTTCGATATTCTCAATAAACTCAATGACACTACTGTCATTTTCTTTCGTTTTCACTTCATACATGAATACGGCTCCCTTCATTCAACCTTACTTGAATTAAAGCTACAGTAACATGTGTTTTGATAGGATGTCAAAATGAAGACAGACAGCTTCAATCTTATTAAGCTTTTATATATATTATTTATTTTAATTATTGAGATTAGTGGGATCGTGCTCCATACACTCGATATAGCACCAAACCAAACAGCATCCCCAAGAAAGAGATAGCTGATATGGACAAATAAAGAGTCTGACCGCCGAATGTTTCATATACAGCTCCTCCAACATAAGAAGCGAGGATCCCAGAAACTCCGAAAAACAGTAATGCTAGTACCGTTTGACCTGTAGCACGC
>NZ_JBFUHJ010000427.1:0-4869 GCF_056402455.1 Paenibacillus sp. P4_A7
GAGTTGTATCAAACTATTCGACGGGTATATGACAAGTCAGTCAACCATGAGGAGCTATCGAGTCAAGGCTACGCCAGTGTGATGAATGATTTCAATATGCAGACGATCGCTCGAAAGGTGGAGTCCACCTACCATTTGTTATTGGCGCAGGGCATGAAGTCGAAAGCGGTGGGATGATCGCATGGGTATTCCAATTAAGCAATTGAGCTTTGGCAAGCTGCTTGCCGTTCTGAAGGGTGCGGCGTTACTTAGGTTCAAAACGGATTCAGTCGGTATGTACGGACGGATTGCAGGAAAGCTRACGATTCGGAACAAAGGCAAATTTATAGCTGGACGGAACGTATCCTTTCACGCGAAGCCGTTTCCGTCATCCATAACCGTCAATAAGCAGGCTAGATTACTCGTTGGAGATAATGTGTTTTTCAATTATGGCTTAGATATCGGTTGTACGAAATCGATTCAAATCGGCAGCAATACGATCATAGGTCCGATGGTTAACATCATCGATACGAACTTTCATCCAGTAGATGCAGACGATAAGTCGCAAAGCAAAGAAATTATTATATCGGAAAATGTGTGGATTGGCAGAGGCGTCGTTATCCTGCCAGGCGTGACGATCGGGTCAAATACTGTCATTGCATCTGGCAGTGTCGTGACGCGGGATATTCCAGCAAATGTGCTCGCTGGAGGAGCCCCCGCTAAAGCTATTCGTGATATCAACGTTCCGAATAATTGGATTCGAAGATACAACTAAAGTGTCGGGAGAGGTAAGCAATGAAAGTATGGATGTGGCCAAAATCTAGCGAATTGAATTTTTATAACGATTTATTAACAGATTCGCTAAGCGATGAAGGGTTGGACATTAGGGATTTGAAGCATGGCAAGCTGATGCTGCAGGTCGGTCAAGCGAAATCGGGGGACATTGTTCACATTCACTGGATGCATCATGCCTACCAGAATCAAAATCCACTGCTGTTTATTGTGAAGTCGGTCATTTTTATAATGACGATGCTCTATCTGAAGCTAAGGAACATTCAGCTCGTATGGACGATTCATAATTTGTATCCGCATCAAGTGAAGTTTCCAAAGCTGGAGCGATTCATGAGAATGCTGATCTGCAAGTTTTGCAGCAAGCTGATCGTTGCTTCTGAGTCCATCAAGCGAAGAGTGATGGCCGAATTCAATGTTCCGGCAAGCAAGCTGTTCGTCGTAAAGCATGGTCATTATTTGGGCGTGTACAAGTCGCAAGGCATGGATTTCAGAAGGGTTTACAACATTAGCGAGGATGCAGAAATTTATTTATTTCTAGGTGCGATCAAAGCCTATAAGGGTGTAGAGGATTTAATAGAAGCCTTTAATGCGGTGAAAACGAAGCAGTCCTACTTGGTCATTGCGGGGAAAGCGGACCAAGAGATGCAGACGTATCTAAAGCAAGTAAAGGATACCGAAAATATCATTTTGGATGTCAGATTCATTCCGAATGAAGAGATTGCCGATCTGATCAGTTCTGTGGATGTGATGGTTATGCCGTACAAAGAGATTACAACCTCTGGCTCCGCCATTCTAGGTCTATCGTTCAAGAAGCTGATCGTCATGCCTAACAATGATTTTGCCTCTGAGTATTTTAAAGAGGATATGGTGGTTGGTTACGATCCAACCGATCCTATTGGATTGAAGAAGGCGATGCTCACCGCTTCGCTTGTGAAGAGGCAGCATAAAACACCTAAGTACGATGAGGTGTTGAAGGAATTGGAATGGAGCGCGTTAGCGCGGAAAATCAAAAATGTTTATCAAGGATGGGGATAAAGGATGAAGGTAACGGTGGCCATCTGCACCCATAATCGGGCGAAGGATACTGGAGAGGCAATTGAGAGCGTCCTTGCTCAAAGCTTTGATAAAGAAGAAATCGAAATTGTTGTGATTGATAATCGCTCCACTGACAATACGGCCGAGGTTGTACTTAACCTTCGAGAGCTGCATGGCAGAAGGATACGTTACTTCCTAGAAAAGAAGCTGGGCTTGTCGGTTGCCCGCAACAGGGCGATACAGGAGGCGTACGGCGAATACATTCTGTTTCTGGATGATGATGCGCTTGCTTCCTACGACTGGATACAACGTATTGTGGACGTCTTTGAAAGCGACTCGTCTATTGGTTGTGTCGGCGGAAAAATCGATCCGATCTGGGAAACCGAGGAGCCGGATTGGATTCCAGAAGAGCATCGAGCGGTATTCACTATTTTGGATTACTCGAACAGGATAGTGGAAATGCTTGCTCCAGCCATTCCGTATGGTGCGAATGTTGCATTCCGAATGATTGTGTTTCGGCAAATTAAGCCGTTTCGCGAGGATCTAGGAAGGGTTGGCAGCAACCTGCTGTCGAGCGAGGAAAGTGAACTGATAGCAAGACTGCGTGAAAAATATAAAGTGTTCTATACGCCGTTTGCCCCCGTTCAGCACAAAATTGCGAAGGAACGAACGACAAAAACCTGGTTCTTAAAGCGGATCTACTGGCAAGGGGTGAGCGATGCGGTAAAGAGACAGGACAAAAGCGCTGTATCCATTCTARAGCATTCGATTCGTTTGCTACAGGCTGTCGGAACGTCACTGCTCTCAATCTTTCACTTCAAGCGTTTTATTGGGCAGGTCGTTAAAATTTGTTACCGCAATGGGTCGCTTGTAGGTATCCTGCGCTATAACAGTAGGGGTTGACGGAAAGTTATGTCACAGCTCGCCATTCATAAGGTGTGGAAAGGAAATGGACTCGCACAAACGATACTACGCACCAGCGCAACTAACTTTCTGGTACTTGTCATAAGTACACTGACCTCTATCGTCACAGCCCGAATGTTCGGGGTGGTGGGGAAGGGGGAGTTCTCGGCCATTCTATTCTGGCCGACGCTGCTTGCGGGTCTTGTAGGATTCGGATTGCCGACCTCACTTATTTATAACATCAAGCAAAACAAAGGCAGCGGCGGGGACTTTGTAAGAGCGGGCTTTCTATTCCAAATTCCAGTCAGTGTCATTATAGGTGTTGTTGCTTGGATCGGACTGCCGGTATGGCTTGGCAATTATCCGGACGAAATCATTCGAATTGCTAGATGGTATACGGTCATAATGCTTCCCGTTCTACTAGCGATTAATTTAGTCTCAGCACTGGCTCAGAGCACGGGCAGATTTAATGTGTATAATGGCTTGCGTTTATCCGTACCGCTGTGCAACCTTATTGGACTAATTGCGCTTTGGGCCGTAGGCAGCTTAAGCCTCCATTATGCTTCGTTAGTATTTCTAGTGACCAGTATGGCGGTCATTATATGGTCGCTGTACAGCATTAGAGATACGCTTCAAATCGATTGGCTGAGAGGGATCGGAAATCGATTTGCAGCAAAAGCGCTGTTCGGTTATGGCAGTAAAGTATTCGGAGTTGAGCTGCTGGGTACCTTGTATTCCCAATTCGATAAAATCATCATTCTGTCGATGCTGACTGCCAGGGACTTAGGTTTATACACGGTTGTATACGCACTGTCTCGCATATTTAATGTCGTGCAGATGGCGATTACGAACGTTATCTTTCCAAAGGTAACCGGTATGGAGAAGGCTGCAATTATTGAAACGGTCGGTCGAGCATTCCGATTATCAATGCTGATGATGATGATTGCCGTTATTCCTTGTTTGTTCATCGGCCGTTATCTAATGGGAATTTTGTTTGGAGCACCATTTCTCGAGGCAAGCTCAGCTTTCTATCTTCTATCCTTCGAATGCATTATCGGAGGGGGCTCATGGATTTTGGCATCAGCATTTAATGCGATGGGTCGGCCTGGCCTCGTACTAATCCGGCAGATGATCGCACTGGCCGTAACGATTGGTTTGTTCTTTGTCTTTACTCCGATGTATGGGCTGAACGGAATTGCACTAGCTTTACTAATCGGTGCTTTCATCCGCTTGGCGGTTACGATGGCATCGATGCGGATCGTCTTCCAGGTGAAGATGAGAGACTTATTGTTTGTGAAAAAAGATTTCCATTTTCTGATTGATCGTCTGAAGGACAAAAAAGAACGTAAAGGAGCGCGTTGATATGCAATTGGAACGGAATATACATCCCATGGAAGCATTGAAAAACCAGCTGCGTCAAATTTTGAAAGTGATTCCACCTAATTCTAGCATTTATTATATCGATTATCCCGTTTACAACAATGGTGGAGATTTGCTCATCATGAAAGGCACTGAGGCTTTTTTCAAAGATAATCAAATCCGCGTCCAAGCGCRCTACAGCGTTCTTGATTTTCCTGACAGGCTGATCATACCTAATGACCAGATTATCGTGCTGCAAGGCGGAGGGAATTTCGGAGACCTCTATCCTGTGCATCAAAAATTGCGTGAGAGAATTGTTGCTGATTACCCTAATCACCGAATTGTACTGCTTCCACAGACGATTTTTTTCAAAAAAGAATCCGAATATGACCGAACGGCACAAATTTTCAATAACCACAAGGATGTTCACCTCTTTGTCCGGGATACGTTGACCTTTGACATGGCAACCCGGAAGTTTGATAATTGCTGCGTTTATTTATCGCCTGATATGGCGCATCAGCTTTGGCCGATTTTGCCCAAAAGCGCTCCTGGTAAAGAGCTGCTTTGCTTCTTCCGTACTGACATTGAGAAAACGAGCGAGCAGGAGCAGTTTGAATCGGTCAGCAGCGGCGACTATTTGGATTGGGCCTCCCTGTACAACCGAGTAGAGAAAAAGTCGATCAACATGATCGTTAAAATAATGAAAAAAGGCAGTGGTCCGCTGCCCATGCAAGCGATTTGGGGCAAATATAGCGATTATTTGGTAGATAAAGCGGTCAAACGGTTCAGCGGGTATCGGAA
>NZ_JBFUHJ010000428.1:0-4863 GCF_056402455.1 Paenibacillus sp. P4_A7
CAGTTCCATTCCTCCAGGTAACTCAGGAGCAATAGTAACCATTTTAATGAGTGAGCCTGCTTCCTGAAAAATGATCTTCATTTCATCTAAGTTGGGATGACGTAAATACTTTTCATTCTGCATTCCTTTCCGCTTCGGGTTCAAATAAGGTCCCTCTAAGTGAATCCCTGCGATCTTTGCTCCCACCTCTTGACCTATTACACGCTTGACGCTACGAATCATTTCTAGCAGATCCTCCATCGTAGAACTAACAGATGTAGCCAGAAATGAGGTGCACCCTGTTGAAGCGCAAGCACGTGAAACCTCTTGAATACTTTCTTCAGAACCGTCCATCATATCCAAACCATTGGCACCGTGGATATGAACATCGATCATCCCTGGTACTAACAGATGGCCCCGGCAATCAATCCGTTCATACTCTTCATTTAAAATAGAAAGATCACCTGTGTCTATCTTCATAATTTCCCCTTCAGTAATCCAAACATTGGCCGATGGGATGATTCTGTCTTGAAGTACAACTTGTACATTATGCAAAATAGTAGACATAGTGATCCTCCTCAATATGGTTATCAATCATTACCAGTGGTTTATCCTGTTAAAATAGATCACACGAAGCAGCGAAAAATAGTACTGAGTCATAGTTTCTTGTTATATAATTATGGTTGAAATTGCCATTTGTGTTTGGAGGAGATAGTATGGATGAGTTTAAACCATTTTTATTTGCAACTAGAGAGCGATTGCTAAATGAGATCTCATCTCTTAATGACGATGAGTTTAATCGTACAATTGATAGTAATAAGTGGAGTATAGCTCAGATTTGTCATCATTTAATGAAAACAGAAACTTTGTTCAGTAAGGCCATTTTATTTGGACTTGATCAAAGAATTCTATCTAAAAATGAATGGAATCGACTGAGGAAGATTGTACATTGACCCGTAATTCCAATGCTCGAACGCGACGTAACGCCCATCCTCCGTTTTAAAATAATTAGCGTCTAGTACAACAAAATGATAGTCTCCAAAATCAAAGGAATAATAATTGCGCTCCATCCCGATGAACGCCATGAACGCGTCACGTGAACTGATATCTGTATCATGATTGCCGATAACATGGAATTTTGGTCCGGTAAAATGGTTCCAAATATGTAGAATCCGTTCGTTCTCCGGCTTGTTTTGTCATGAGTGATCCCTCCATTATGTAGTGCCTAATGACTCTCCCTGTATTGGGTCGGTTTCATACCTTCATGAGCCATAAACTTTTTGTTGAAATAATTCGCATTGATATAACCCGACTCGATCGCGATACGTTTGATCGACCAATCCTTTTTCTCGATCAGCAATTGCTTCGCCAATTGTAATCTGCATAAGGTAACGAATTCCACCGGACTAAGCTGGGTCAATTTGCGAAACAGTCTGCAGAAGTAAAATTGGCTAATCTCCGCTTTCTCTGCCCATTCCTCAAGTATAAAAGGAAGATGCGCTTGTTTCTGAATTTGCGGAAGCAGCTTGAGTAGCCTGTCTGCTGCCTCTGTTCCTTTATTTATGGTTAACGGGATTGCATTGCTTACAAACTCAGCAATAATTCCATAGGTTAAACAAGACAATCGGCTGTAATGAAGAGCTTCATCTTTCTCAGCCTCCGTGAGCAGAACATGATAGAGCTGTTCAAATGAGCTCATATCTTTTAGCGTCCATATAGACGAGCGGTGAAAACCCCGATCAATCAGAAATTGCATTAACTCAGGTCCTCCGTAAAAATGTACCCACCTCAATTCCCACGGTTCATCTTTGCTGCTATAGTACAATTGGCGCTGGTTCGGGAAATAAAGATAACAATCTCCTTTGACCAGCGTGTACTGACGGTCACCAACATCCACGTATCCTTTCCCGTCAACAATGACATGAATGCTAAATGTATTCCACGATCCCTTGTCGCGTCCCACAAAATGATCCGGCCACTGACCATACCATCCTACAGATTCAGGCAAACAAAAAAAGGGGTGCTCAGAGAGAATCGGAATATATGTATTTCTAAATAACATCGGCGACACTCCTTTAATGGTCAATATAGTTCCATATTGAACAAGATAATACAATTTATCTTTATCTATTCTTCGAATATACTGACAATATAGTTCCAATCCACTTCGAAAAGGAGGTAAATGATCCTTAGTTTGATGATGATAACGTTGTTTTGACAGCGTTATCATTAATCTGCATGATATCACTTTTTGAGCATCTTGTCTTATGAATGACCAATTTAAATTAGGGGTGTTCCTATGAAAAAGTCAATATCCATTCTTCTGATCATGATGTTCTTAATCCTAACTGCTTGTTCCAATACAGATGACTCAAAGCAAAAAGGGGCTAAACCGGAGGAAGGAATGAAACCGGTTACACTCACTGTCATGCCAGTTTCGGTAGGAATTAACGAAGAAGATTTCAAACTGCTGTTCACAGACCCAGTCAAAGCGAAATATCCGAACATTACCGTAGAATTGTTCAAAGGTCCGGAAGGAGCGGAACTTGAAGAGCTAATCGCTGCGAAAAATACGCCGGACATGATGTTGATCTGGAACGGTGCCATGCCTTCTGTGAAGCAACATGAACTGTTCCAGGACATTACTCCTTATATTGAGAAAGAAGGCGTGGATATTAATCGTTTTGAACCGGTCGTTCTGGATACGATTCGAAACGTATCGGATAAAGGCGAGTTATACGGACTGCCTTTCGCTATGCAGTTGAATGCGCTGTATTATAACCAAGAAATTTTCGATCAATTCGGCGTTTCTTATCCTACAGACGGTATGACGTGGGAGCAAGTAACGGAGCTTTCCAAACAAGTTACAGGAAAAATTGACGGTATGCAATATAGCGGTCTAAGTCCGGAGCATCTGGAGCGGTTATCATTTCCACTCGGCATCGTTACGATTGATGAGAAGACGAATAAAGCCAGCATCAATAACGATCAGTGGAAGCTAGCATTCCAAACGGCGTACAATATTTACAAAATTCCGGGCAATGAGAAAGGTACTGAATGGGCATTCACGAACAAGACAGGCGCGATGATTGCTGCCATGAATATATTCCCTAGTTTAATGACAATGTCTGCGGAAGGGTTTACGAAATGGGATGTTGTCCAATATCCAAGCTTTCCAGGGCATGAGAACACATACGGCATGGTTGACGCACACATTCTGACGATCAATAGCACGTCCGAACATCCGGATGAAGCGATGAAAGCGATCAGCGTCATCACATCCGATGAAGTTCAGAAGCTCAGCGCATCGAAGACAATGCGCGTAACGGCTCTGACAAATCCGGATGTTCAAAATGCTTTTGGCGCCGACAACCCTTATTTGAAAGGGAAAAATATCGCAGGTATCTTCAAAAGCAAACCTGCCCCAGCTCCTGTATTTTCTCCATACAACGGAGACGGCATGGGAATAGCGAATAAAAAATTCGACGAATATTTGGCTGGAAAAGATCTGAACACGGCTTTGCGTGAAGCAGAAGAGGAAATTAATAAGGTGCTCTCTGAGAAGCAGGAATAAGGATAAGGGCTGTCCGGCAGGGCAGCCCTTGAAGTCCAAAAAATTATAAGAGACGTTCGCATTAATAAACCGAACTGTCGGCAACGAACATGCAATCCAAAGCTGTGTAGGAGGTTATCATCATGCTGAAACAATTACTTGGCCTGCTATTCAGAAATCCGCTGTTGTTGATATACCCGATCGTATTGGATGGTCTTTCATATATTGTGGGACTAATGATTGTGGGATTTATTGGAACACCGTCATTATCCTATCGTCTTATTCTTGAGATGGGGCTTCCATCGGTTAGTTATGTCAGCAATATCCCGCAATTCGTTAACCAGCTGCAGTTTATGGGGGGGGCGGTTCCGGTAAGCGCATGGTTTGCTGTGTTGACCATGCTGCTTACCACGGTCTTTACTCAAGGCGGATATATTGCCTCACTGCGAAATGCTGTTGAAGGGCAGCCGATTTCATTGCGGCAATTTATGAGAGACGGGAAAAGTCACTGGGTCCGCTTTATCTTCATGTTTCTGATTTTCACGGCAGCAAAAACGGCTTTGACGACACTTCTGGTTGCGTTATTTAACGCCATTGGTTTATTCCTTTCCCTCGTTATAATTGTAATTCTTCGGATTAGATATATTTATGTGGAATATTGTATCGTTATCGATCGATTGAATGTCGATGCAGCTTTTCGACAAAGCCGTCGCTATGTTCAAGCTTCAAATTTCAAGACGTTGGGTCTCGTAGTCGTATTGTTCATTGCGTCGGGTACGATTAGCCTATTACTGCACTGGGTATGGAGTCCGGTTGCCGTCATGGCTGCTATACCGGTATGTGCAGTTGTCATTGGTGCAATACAACTGGCCTTCATGCAGCAGCTATGTCAAACCAAACAAACATTTTGATGATGACTATACAGGGGTATACAAAAAAGCAAGGGAGGAACATTCATTGTCGAGAATATATTTTCATCAGGTTCATAAACGTTACGGAAAATTTAAAGAATATGCGGTGAAAGATTTCAATCTGGAAGTACAGGACCAGGAATTTCTCGTCTTTGTTGGTTCTTCAGGCTGCGGGAAGTCGACAACCTTGCGGATGCTTGCGGGATTAGAGGATATTTCGGAAGGCGAAATTTATATCGGCGATACGATTGTGAACGATATGCCGCCCAAAGACCGCGACATTTCGATGGTTTTTCAGAACTATGCGCTTTATCCGAACATGTCTGTCTACGAAAATATTGCTTTTGGCTTACAGATGAGAAAGCTTCCAAAGCATGAAATTGATTTATCTGTAAAACGTGCTGCACGTGTGCTGGAAAT
>NZ_JBFUHJ010000429.1:0-4851 GCF_056402455.1 Paenibacillus sp. P4_A7
TATGAGATGGCTAACAATATGCCAACCTACATAAGGGAAGGAGGGGTCGCGAATATGACATCATCTAAAAATCGTCGAGAAAATGCATGGCATCAACGAAAGCACTCGCAGCAGCCTCATGGTAAAGTGAAGTCGTTTGAAGAGCTTAGCAAGGAAACAGGCAACACCAAGCCTGAGCAATAGCAGGGCAAACAGCAGCATTCAAGAACAAGATCAAAAGACTCAATAACAAGAACAAATGCAATCAATTAGTTGAAAAACGGCTAAACTGTAGTCCCCACTTCAGCAGAAAATAACAAAAAACCTCGAAAGCATGCTTAGAGCAGCTTTCGAGGTTTTAATCTATGCTTTAAATACGCGACGACGATCATCATTCTCAGAGCTATATGCAAAATAGTTGGATAATACAGCCTTGAATAAGCCATACTATTCAACAGCTAGCATCTGCTATAATGTTAATCAGTCCTATATTTAATCAGCGCTTTTCGACCTTAAAAGCTTCATCAAACGCTTCCGCAGCCATAAAATCAAGCTTTGTCAATCCGCCATCGACCCAAGTCGTCATACGAAGCGTGACCATTTTATAATCAATGGCAATAAAGGGATGATGCTTAAGACGTTCAGAGGCTTCAGCTACTCTATTTACAAATTCGACACTTTCCATAAACTCGCGAAACCGGTATTTTTTGACGATCCACTTGCCGTCTTCACGGTTCCAGCCCTCTCGCTTTGCTAGCATTTGTACAATTTCTTGCTCTGTTAGCTTCATGTACGACACCCCTTCATCATCATTGTAGTTTTCACCAATACCTATAAATATGATTCCGTTCATGCTAATAATAAAAGAAACAAAGGATGATACATTAAAATGAAATATGTGTTGGGTCGCTGTTTGCTTGATGATATTTTAATCGCACGGGGGATGTCACGAGTTCAGCTTGGACAACTCTTACAATATAAGCCTGAACGTATAGCAGACTACATCGATAACAAGAGAGTAATGCCGCTTCAAGTCGCGATATCGATTGCTGACACTGTAAAATGCGATGTGCGCGAGCTTTACGAATTGCAGTCGGACGGATAGAACTCTTCTTTTAGAATGCCCATATAAACTACATCGCTATATCGGCCATTAGAAAAGTGTTTCTGTCTCAGTCTTCCTTCTTCTTTAAAGCCGCATTTCAAATAACATTTCAATGCGTTCTCATTGTAATCATGTACTTCAAGCTGAAGCCGGTTTAGATTTAATTGTTGAAAAACGAATGCCTGCATAAGATGAATAGCTTCCGTTCCGAACCCCTTATTTTGCCATTCAGAATTCCCGATAACGATCCCCATATCAGCACATCTGTTTTTCCAATCCACATGAAACAAATCTATTTGACCAATATATTTTTCCGTATCCTTATGGGCAATTACAAATCCCTTCTGATCRGTCTTTCCTTCAATTATTGTGTTCAGATAAGCTTCTGTTGCGTTTCTTGTATGAGGGTACATAAAAATATCAGATAGGTTATTCGTTATTTTCGGATCATTGACCCAAAATCGCATGGATTCTAAATCTTCTATTCTATATTCTCTCAAAATAATTCTTTCTCCAATAAGATGAGGCATCGCGTCACTCCCTCTTCACTTTTATACATATTACCATAATTAGAGAGTTTGAAACTTCTAATTCATACTATATATAGGTTGCGAGTTTGCCCCGTATTCCCCTTCAAGAAGATGTATAGTAAGTTTTGCGAAAATTAATCTACAAAGATAAATCCAGCACTTGGCTTTTCCTAAACTCCACTGGAGTCTTCCCATAATATTTCTTGAATACCTTACTGAAGTAATAGATATCCGGAAATCCAGAACGCAACGCCGCTTCCTTGATTAGCATCGACGGATCATTCCGTAGCAGTGTACATGCCTTGTCCAGTCGGATCTGGTTCATTCTCTCGATAATCGTAATGCCTGTACTTTGTTTATAAAGTCGGCATAGATGGCCATAACTCATATGCAGCGAAGCGGCGAGCGCTGTGACGCTGAAATGATCCCCTTGAAAGTCCTCGAGATAAATCTCAACTTTTCTTACTAGTTTATCGCAGGGACTAAGCTTCTCGTCGGTAAGTGCAGTTTCAGGATCGGAAACTCGAGTCAAAGAATCTAGTAATTTGACCAGAAGCAGCTGCATGGCAAGCGGGGATACACCTGATTGGGCATCCTCGAAGAGATTCAGCAAGATGTCCTTAATCCCGTAAATATCGCGATACCCTCCTGACTTCCACTGGTGGAGGCTAAACAATCGATCGTACAGAGAGTCACTGATCGGTAGTAATCTTTCGCCCGAAGGACGTATTCGCCATCGAATACAAATTCCTTCATGAGGCTTATCGACTCTATATGCGTGGGAATGAATCATTCCTGGCGGAATTAGAAAGAAGTCTCCTTCACTCATCGTTACGAGGCGATCATCGAAACGGGTTTTCATTTCTCCTGATAGAACATAGTTAAACTCAAACCAAGTATGCGCATGCGGAGGGCATTTACTAGCGTTACCAATTTGCTCGAAAATGATATCAATCCAATCGATAGTAACATCATTGATGCTAATTTCATGGCATATCTGGTTGAAAGTAGCGGGCAGATCCGTTTTCCAGCGTGAAATGTCCATCGTATCACAGCTTCTTCCCTCAGTTGATTTGCTAATCATATCATAATAAGACAAAAAATGATGATAATAAGCGATTTACCTGATGATGCAAGTTACCAGATAATAAAGGAGAAAATTACATCTCTTGGAGGGGTCATTCATGAAGAAACTTCATCTTCTAAGCAATGCGCACTTGGATCCAGTATGGCAGTGGGAGTGGGAGGAAGGCGCTGCAGCTGCAGTATCCACTTTCCGTGCGGCAGCAGACTTCTGTGAGGAATTCGATGGCTATGTGTTCAATCATAATGAAGTCATTCTTTACAAATGGGTGGAAGAATACGAACCCACTTTATTCAAGCGAATACAAAGGCTCGTTGGCGAAGGGAAATGGCATATCATGGGAGGCTGGTATTTGCAGCCTGATTGTAATATGCCTTCGGGAGAATCCTTTGTCAGGCAAATCCTACACGGCAAAACCTATTTCAAGGAGAAATTTGATGTCGAGCCATCGACGGCAATTAATTTCGATTCCTTCGGTCAACGTGAGCCTAACTTGTTATTGGAAGACGGAAATTATCGTTTTATAACCGATGATCTGCAGGTTACCGTGAACGCTTCAACCGGACTAATCGACGAATATGTCGCAGGAGGTATGTCGTACCTCCAACCGGATGCCTTTAGTCCTCTTGTTATTGAAGACAATGAGGATCCATGGCGAATGGACACAAATGCTTTTCCTAACGTAATCGGAAAGTTCGCCTTAATGGACGCGGGAGCTGGTACTGACTTCTCAGGGGTTAAGAGTCGGTTATTGCCCTCCGTTCGTGTCATTGAAGACGGGGAAGTGAGAACTGTAATTGAATCCGTGCTCGCCTACAGAAATTCTTCAATCTGCTTGACCTACAAACTCCCAAAACAAGGCACTGAGATCGAAGTCCAAGTTAGGGTTTATTGGAATGAGAAAGACAAAATGCTGAAGCTTTCCATACCGACATTTCTCACGGACGGTGCTTATATTGGACAAACGGCGTTTGGCGCTCATGCCTTGCCAGATAACGGAGAGGAAGCTGTCGCACAAAAGTGGGTATCCGTCGAATCTTCAGAGAGCTCACGAGCGATCACCTGCATTAACAATGGCGTCTATGGATCGGATTTCCATGACGGAGAGATTCGTATCACTTTACTGCGCGGATCAGCCTATTGTGCTCATCCGATCAACGATCGTCCTATCGTGGTGCAGGATCGGTTTTTGCCGCGAATCGATCAGGGAGAGCGTAACTACACGTTCTGGATAAATGGTGGAGAGTTAGCGGCAAGACGAGCCCACGTTGATCGCGAGGCCGATGCACACAATGAGAAGCCTTTCGCATTGTCCTTCTTCCCTTCCGGTGATGGTCAGCAACCAGACTCCTATCTTCTTTTGGACGGAGGAACTGTGCAGCTAAGCGCGTTCAAGAAAGAGGAACGTGGGGAAGGCTATGTAATTAGGTTATTTGAACCGACTGGCAGCGAGCAAACGACTACCCTATCAATACCATCACTTGGTATCCGTGAGGAAGTCAGGTTGAACGGGCACGAAATAAGAACCTACCGCTTTGACGTCTCGGCACAAACTCTTCAAGTAATAGGACTTTGCGAAAAATACTAGTTCTTGCAGTCTTATGGATGATCTAAGTCATGTCAAATTGCTCGAATTGGAGACCATTCATCTAAACGCATCAAGGTACTCCTTCCAATTTAAACTGCAATAACAACCAGCCCGTCAATTYTARAATTGACGGGCTGGTTGTCTTTATTTTAATCCCCGGAGACTCCGAAAACATTGCGTATAGCTTCCAGATATCCCATACCGTTAACGGTATCGGGCTCCAGATAGCTGCCCTCTGTCCATTCATTCCAGGCATTGATCGTCAAAATTCGCGACTTTTCCGATTCACTATCGAGAAATCGCTTCGCTTCAAGCAAATATCGCTCAAACTGCTGTGGCGTATTTCCTGATAACGTGCTCATAAAAGGGTAGCCTACATCATCGTATACGTCCGTCTGCACCGTTCGGGGACTCGAATCCCAGCCCATTGTTACATTCGGATAATAAGGAAGCTCATATTCTCCCTTGAGCCGAGGCCAATCCTTCACTGCTTGATCTCCGAATTCTGAATAAGGCACTTCAGGAAAATGTTCAAATGGGATATTATGTACCCACACGTATGAAG
>NZ_JBFUHJ010000430.1:0-4843 GCF_056402455.1 Paenibacillus sp. P4_A7
CATCAATGACGAGCTTCCCTCCTTCTAAAACATTTGCAATTTCAAGTTCATTAATTTCATAGTAAGCAGGTACTTCGTAAAGTCGTCCACCATGAACCTTAACTTGCATTTCAGTGATGTCTTTTTGGCCTAATATTGGCAACTTCTCATGACGGTAAGATCCCGTTTTTTCTAAATTGATGTCATTATACATAGGCCAAAATAAAGTGTCTCCATTTTCTGTCCAAACTTGACTGTCATTCATCAGTTGAACCCATGTATCGTCCTTCTTCACGCTTATCGATAGCATCGACGGTATATGGTCCAACGCTCCGGCCGGTACGACAATGTCTATAAAATTAAAGCTCTGAGGTTCATCCCACTTAATCGTATAGGTATGAGGGAATTTAAATTCTGGCACTGAATCGTAGTTACCGTAAGTCAAGGCTGTCTCATAATTATCGTCAATAAGATTATCTACTACCGCTTCTACCACTGGTGGTTTATCCAAAATAATCGATGAAGCTTTGCTCGCAAGATTATTAATCCTCTTGATTGAGATCTTATATTCTTTGACAGTTCCTTCATCGCCAATGACTTTTACATCTAATGTGCTTATGCCTTCAGGAACCGTAACTATAGCTTTTTGATTTGGTTTTGCAGTCACACCATTGAACGACAGCTCTCCATAATTATTTTTCATCGTTGATGTAATCGCTATTTTATTCGTATCGCTACCCAGATTGAGTGAATAGATTTTAATGCTAGGATCAAATGAGAAATCAATGAGCTCTCCACTGTTTGCATCATTCATATTTAATCCAGTCAACGCGACTTCTCTTGTGATCTCTAAATCTTTTAGTTCTCCATTATCAGGAAGGTTGTAAATCTCAAGCTCGTATAGAGCATACATACTCCATGTTGTGTAATAAGCATCGTTAATCTGTATTCTCAATTTCTTCACACCTTCAACAGCCGGTATGTTCGCATACGTATATTCAATCACACCATCATCTTTGCTGCTCTTCCAAACGACAGGTATGTGCTCGGATATTTTTGACCAAGTTGACCCATCTTTAGAAACCTCAATGTCTATATCATTAATCCCCTGTAAGAGACCTGACATATTTGCCATGACTATTGTGTTAAAGGCTTGCGGTGTATCCCATGAAAGAACAATCTCATGCGGGAAGGGATGCGTGCCGATATAGTCACGCTGACTCGCAAACATACTGCCATAACTACCATCTACCATCTTCTCAGGACTATAGTCCTCGCCCTCACGTGCTGCCGTTGCGGTGATTGAGGAATAGTTTCTAGCCAAGTTGGATTCGACATTGTTTACATTGCCCTTAAGAAAATGTAACGTGTATACTTTCGTAGTTACTTCATCACTGGCTGTTGACTGTATGCGTATCGAACTTTTGCCTATCGGGATAGTAGCTGAGAGCACCTGGTTGCTATCCGCGTTTATATCGTTAATCTTAAGTGTTCCCTTTTCATCTGTTTGCCGAAGTCCAATGGAAATTTTATCTACATTTGAAGGAATCACAAACTGATAATCAGTAATCTTACTGTTAAAATTAAAATTCKTTACATTGGAAATATCCAAGCTTTTCAGAGATGCATCGTAAAGGATTTGCCCTTCATACATCTGTACCCGAAAAGCGTCAATATAAAGGTTTTTGTTTTCTAGATTTACAACCTTAATGGTGTGCTGCCCTTTTGGAAGATTGCGATTACTGTAAATGGTGAAGTAATCATGCTGTACCAGCTCATAAGCATCTAAAATTACTGGCTCATCCTCGTCAATATATACAGCCAATCTCCCCGCCCCGTTATTTTTCTCAACAACAAGGTCAATTCCCGTGCCGCTAAATTGATATTCCACTGCAGCATTAGCTGATACCGTAGATTTAACACCGTCCTGATACGCATATTGTCTGCTCTTGTTATACCAACTGCCTGTATATTTGAGATCGCTATTACTGCTGTCGGCCATATATGTCATTGGAATTTCTTGGCCCGCATAGGGGCTAGTCGCAAAAGATATTTCTCCGACATCTTCACCTGCTGCCGCTTTTACCAAGTAATCATGAAGCGTCTTGATGTATTCAGGGTCAAGCGTATATTTTCTTGGATCGTCCGGACTTACTGCGCTGTCGGCGATAAGCTTCGCAAATTCCTTATCCGTTTCTTTGATTTTGAACATCAGCTCGTAATCCTCAATGCCATCCCTTTGAGCTTCATAACGCAGCGAGCTTTTGACTCCCATATTTTTCGTATCTGGATAGACAATAGCGGAATCACCACCCCACGGCCCTACATACCATGCGTTCCACGCCCAATGCAAAGCACCTTGGACACCATCTTGGCTTAAATTCCAGAACAATAATCTGCCCGTTAAAGTGGGCTGGGTCCAAAACCGGTTCAACCATGGAGGYGTATTTACCTCACAGGTATAAACCCACATATCTTTGCCCACCAATTGCTCCGCTTTGTACAGCTCTTTCTTCTCTTGGAAAGCAGGTGTTAGTGGAACCCATACGTCTACATAAGGCTTGCTGCCTTCGGCCATCAGAATACCGTTTGGATCTGCGTCCATCGTTTTAAACTTAGGCGCAACCTCTTTAATTTTTCTGGCCACATATGTCCAGAAATTCTTTTGGCTATCTGTGATAGGCTCATCTAAGATATGTTGGTACCATGTGAGGTCCTTATCCTTCCACTCTTCTTTTTCTTGCACATGCTTACTAAGAGCAGTCAAATAATTAGTAAGAAATGCATCTGTTACTGGTAATTCTTTAGGAACTCCTGTTTTCCACATATCGGCTGATAGATGTTCTTCCTTAGGCATGTACTTTAGTTGTCTGATCAAATGAATATTAGCAAAATCAGTAACACCCTTATCAATAAAAGTTTGAACATATTTATCAAACATCGACCAGTCAATATTATCAGGAATACCAGTTTCGAATTTTTTAAGATCAGTTCCTGTCGCATTCAGTAAGAGGTCTGTTCGTATCCATATCATATTCTGTCTGTAGTCCGTCATTGTTTTGGYGTAATTCTCCATTAGTTTGAACCATTTATCACTGTAAGTCTTCACTCCATAATAGTACTCTCCTACGTCATATCCCTTCTCATTAACTCCTGAACCGTATTGATACCCATCCGACATAAAACCATTGGTCATGGACCATTGATAATTGACGAAATTAGCTTCCGAGGTTTTAGGGATTTCAACATCTGCAACTTCAACATGAATAGGTACTATGTAGTCTCCTAGAGTTGTCTTTATATTAACTGTACCGCTATAAGTTCCAGGCGCAGTTGGTGTAGGAACATAGTTAGTAATAAAAATGGGTTGAGTTGAATTGGCTTTTACTTGCATGGATACTTCGTTGGATAGCGGATCAGGCATCTCAGATTCTGGATAGATAGGCATCCCCTCTCTATCCGGAAAGATATAATTCGCTTTAATCTTATCCGTTAATCCATATTCTACAAAATGATAAGCTAGATTGCTTTCAGCTATTATTTCATTTGATGCTGATACCAGGTCTGAGAATTCAACTTTGGAAATTTCAAAAGCTTCATTACTTCTAACTGCAATTATAGCGCTTTCATATTCGTTTTTGGCTGACACTAAGGAAATGTTTTGGATTGGTTCCGCGGGAATAGTACTGGTTCTATACACCGTTTTCAACGAGTTGACCAYCCAGAAGTCAACCATGTCATTGGCAACATCACTAGCAATGTCACTAGCCACACCACTATCCCCATTACTTTCGGAGCCACTATCCGCATGAGCAGGTAGAGACGCGACGGACAAGAAAAGACTCAAGATAAGAATTATACTTAACATTTTTCTTCTCATTATTAGACCTCACTTTCATTATTCAAAAGTTTGTCATCCTTATTTCTTTCTCCGTCCGCCTCTCTTTCTCATTAATAAATTCTCCGTTTAGCCATTTACAACGCTTTGAATCGTGCTTCTTTTAGTCATTGCCTCTAGTTTTATTGTAGTAGCATCGGAAACTTCAAGACATAACAAATATTTTCGAAATATAACAGAATTCAATGGAACAAGAAAAAAAAGACCAATGAGAGTAACCTCGTTGATCTCCTTCTATTACGCTTGGTTTTTTTGATGATTGTACTTTGGGATTTTAACGGTGACGGTCGTCCCTTCTCCAACACTACTCTCTATAGACAAACCATATTCCTCACCAAAAAAGAGCTTGAGTCTATCTCTTACATTTTTCAATCCATAGCCATGTCCCTCTTGTACAAGTAACCGATCAATACCCTCTTTCTCTATTCCCACTCCATTGTCTGCGACATCGAAGAGAATATTTTCACCTATGATATAAGCCTTCATTCCTAACTTGCCTCTACCTTCTCGCAGCTGATCAATGCCATGTCCAATCGCATTTTCTACAATCGGTTGTAAAATAAGATGAATCATATCGTACTGGAATACGCTCTCATCTACCTCGTACACAACATCAAAACCAGCGTTATGCATAGCAGATTGGATATGAATATAAGCTTGAATATTCGTCCATTCATCCTGGATGGAAATCACCTGTTGACCTTTGTTAAGAGTCGTTCTATAAAATTTAGACAATTGATTGACTAGATGACTAATTTCCATCGCGTCCATACGAATCGCTTTTGAATTAATGAGAGAAAGTGTGTTATAGAGAAAATGGGGATTTATTTGTGCTTGAAGCGCTTTTAGTTCAGCTTCCTTTTGAATATATTTTGCCTGATAAACCTCGTCAATAAGCTGATTGATTCTCATGAGCATAGAACCGAATCTCCGTGTAAGCTGACCGATCTCATCCTTTGAATAGGC
>NZ_JBFUHJ010000431.1:0-4813 GCF_056402455.1 Paenibacillus sp. P4_A7
CTTCACCCCTTGATCACTGGCAACGAGAACAAGCTCGTAATAATCAGGCACGCCATAATCAGTTGGGCTCAAAGCTGTCATCGGATAACCTTCTTTTGCAAGAAGCAATTTCTCGTGATTAATAAATCCGCCTATGATTGCATCTACATTCTTAGTTGAAATAGCTGGGATGAAGCCGAAGCCTACGTCTATCATATTGACACTGTCAGCGTCCCCGCCGTCATGCTTAATCATGGTTCGCATCATTGCTTCATATAAAGGAATGGAGGAGTAGCCAACTTTTTTGCCTGCTAAATCTTTAGGCGATTTGATGGCTCCATCTTGTGGTACCATCAAATGGTTGAGCGGATGTCTGACGATAGCAGCAATTGATTTTACGGGTATATTTTCACCGCGAGCCATTAGAATTTGAGGCTGATAGCTTAGCGCAAGGTCAATTTTCCCTGCTGCTACTAGCTTCAAAGAATCATTGGTATCTGCTGGCATTTGTATGTCAACCTCTAAGCCTTGCTTCGTGAAATACCCGTTTTTTTGGGCAGCGTATAGAAAAGAATGTACCGCGTTCGGATACCAGTCCAGCATAATGCTCAGCTTCTGAAGCGGCTGCTCCTCTGTAGGAGCAGCTGTTTGTTTGTTGCCCGAATTGTTCGTATTAGAGCCGCCGCAGCCGCTTATCACAAGCAATAAAGCTGCCAGCAGCAATGGTAATAGCATTTTAAGATTCGATTTGCTTCCAGATTTCATTCTTAATTTCATTTTCATTTCCGATTGCCTCTTCTCATTAATAATATTTTTTCTAGTAATACGATAAATAGAAACAGGGTGACGCCCATCAATGACAGCAAGAAAACGGATGCGAACATCGAATCGGTATTCAAATTACTGGACATGCGGCGACTGTAGTAGCCTAAGCCTGCGCTTCCTCCAAGCCATTCGCCGATAGTAGCACCTACTACGCAGTAGACGATAGATAGCTTAAGACCTGAGAAGAAGGAGGGCAGTGCGATAGGGACTTGAATTTTTCGGAAAATATCCCACTGATTCGCTCCCATCGTTAGTAGAAGCTCTTTGTAATCCTTGTCTCCTTGGCTTAGCCCATCGTAGGTGCTGACAACAATAGGGAAGAAGGCGGTAAGAAACACAACAGCGACTTTACTCCAAATGGTGTAGCCGAACCACATAATGAAAATGGGCGAAATCGCAATAAGCGGGATGGTTTGACTAATGACGATTATGGGGTAAAGTGTCTTCTCAAGCATGCGGAAAGATTGCATGCCTACTGCGAGAGCAGCACCGCCAATAACCGATAAAATAAAGCCAAAGGCAACCTCTCTAAGCGTAACGAGCAAATGTCTGCCCAGCAGAAGCTCGCGATCCTCGATTAGAGCACGCCCAATGGATATTGGAGCGGGTATAATAAAGGACGGGACTAAGCCAAGTCGAACGATCAATTCCCAAGCTAGCAAAAAGAACACCGTTAGTGCTATAAATAGTCCGTAGTTGCCTGGCCATGTATTAACTTGTGGTTTGCGCATATAGCCGTCGCTCCAAATCTTTTCTCAGCTGTATAAACTGCGGTTCATAATTGATCTCAAAATGTCTAGGTCTGGGTAAATGGACGTGGATTTCTTGAATGCCTTGCTCCGCTTCACTAGACAACATATAAATACGATCGCTTAGTAGAATGGCTTCTTCTAGGTCATGTGTAATGAACAAAACGGTCTTTTGCAAATCACTCCACAGCGATAACAGCCACTTATGCATCTGGCGTTTGGTCATCRCATCCAACGCACCGAAGGGCTCGTCGAGCAGCATCAGATCTTGACCTGTAATTAGTGTTCTTAGAAAAGCGACACGCTGCCGCATCCCACCAGACAATTGATCGGGATAAAGCTGCTCGCAGCCAGCTAAGCCAAAGCGTTCCAGCATTGCTAGAATCTCAACGCTTTTCGCTTCCTTGTTGGCCTTTGCAATCTCTAAGGGAAGCAAACAATTTTCTAGCACGGTTCTCCACGGCAGCAATAGATCCTTTTGCGGCATGTAGGCGATTATCCCGAGACGGTCGGCGGAATGCTGTCCATTTAAAAAAATCTCCCCATGAGTAGGCTCTAGTAAGCCTGCCAGCATCTTGAATAATGTACTTTTGCCAGAGCCGCTTGCACCAATAACAGAAACGAATTCACCCTTGCGAATGTCCATGGAAATCCCGGAAAATAAAGGGCGTTCGGAAGCGGGCGCAAAAGAATAAGTAAGCTTTCTCAGCGATAATAGGGCAGTAATAGACTAACCTCCTTCAAAGCTCGCGAAGCAGATTCACTTCGTAAACAGGTATGTAAATAAATAAAGACCCACCCATTTCCGAAGGAAACGAGTGGGTCAAAAAATTCAGTCAGGCTAACGCCGATGAATGAAAGTTCCGTTCCACTTCCCTCCGCTGGTATGATCCAGATCAGGTTCCAAGGGTCCAGAGCGGGTGCTCCATCTCAGTCGTTAGACTCCCCTAGTGAATTAAATAGAAGATATTTGATTTGTTTTTTCAATACTATAGCATACACTGGAGATATGTAAATCATAAATATTTGAAAAGGCGTTGAAATAGATGAAGAATCTGCTCGTTACCGGCTATCGTGCCCATGAGCTTAATATTTTTAATGAAAAGCATAAAGGCATTGTATATATCAAAAAAGCGCTCACCAGCAAGCTGATTCCATTAGTTGAAGAGGGCTTGGAATGGGTGATTACACCCGGTCAATATGGGGTGGATTTGTGGGCTTGTGAGGTAGTTATCGAGCTTAAGAAATCGTATCCGCAGCTGAAGTTATCGATTTTATCCGCATACAGCAACCCTGACGAAAAGTGGAAGGACGATAAAAAGGAATTCTATCAGCAAATTTTAAAAGGGGTCGATTATTACGCTGCCGTAAGCAAGCAGCCATATGATGGGGTTTGGCAGTTCACCGCGAGGGACGAGCTGTTATTTCGCAAAACAGATGGAATTGTTCTCGTTTATGATGAAGATGCAGGCGAAGGCAGTCCACGTTTTTTTAAAGAAAAGGCATTGAAAAAGCAGCAAGCAGATGGCTATCTGTATATCAACATTAGCTCGGAGGATATCCAAAGCATTGCAGATGATGAAGTTTATCATGAGATGGAATAATCGGAGCAACAGGGAACATAAAGTGATGTAGTCTTGGCTATTTACATGGAATCTATGAAAATATTTGTATTGACACACAGGATTTTCAATTGTTATAATAATCCACATTACATAAACCCGATAAAAACTATCGGGATAATATGATGGAGGTATTGTTCATGACAAAATCATTTGCACCGTACAGCAAGCTATTAACAGCACTCCTTTTATCCTTTTCTATCCTATTTACGCAATCGACTGCTTTCGCGGCTTCTCCGGCACCTGTTGCAGCAACTATTGCTGCATCACAAGAGGATGGAGTAGCGCAGTATAAACAATTTTTGCAAGAAAAGCACAACGTTAATCTTACAGGAAAMATTACGAAAGGCCAATTTATTAATGCTGTGGCCGATATTCTTGGTTACGAGCCTTCTGGTAAAGAGGTTACTTTTACTGATGTTAAAGCAAACCATGCATTGTTCCCAGCAGCAGCTGCTCTTTACGAGAACGGCATTCTATCAGGACCTGCTATACAAGGAGACGCAAAATTAACGAATGTGGTTGCTATTTCCATCGCGGTAAGAGCGGCTGATCTTAAAGAGCTAGCTTACACATATCCGACTGCGAAGGTTAATAAAGCTCTTAGTGCACTTCAAGTTAATGGCAGTACGTTAGGTACTAAAGTAGCGCAGGAATTGGCGCTTGCCGTTGATACGGGTTTATTGCCAGCAGAGTTTTATACGAACTTCAAACCAAAGGACATTTCGAGCGAGCAGTTGATCAACACGCTTCTAGGTAATGTTCTTATTACAAAAGGTCTTTACAAGCAATACATCGGCTATGTTAACGACGCTGATATTTATTCGAAGCTGAATAGCGCCTACGATAATTCTGATATTATTGAAGCGCCAAATCTGCAAAAGCTTGTTAATACAGCACTGGAGCAAAAGCTAATTACGGGCTACAACTTGAAGGATTCGCGCTTTGAGTCTAACTTTATTCCATCGCTCACGCTCACTTATGGACATTCCGACTATAAGCATGCTGTACAGCTAATTGGATTGCTGCGCACGGAAGGCCTAAATGCAAAAGTTCAATTCGAGCCTAAAACATCCGCTTTCGTATTTTTGGCTGAGTGGGGAGATCCAGGTCCTAACGTAGTGCAAATAGCAAACGGCAACTATATCGCTTTTGCCAAAGAATACGATCTGGCGTTTGAATTTTCTGCTGCCGCAGATAAGGCTGCATTCGACACAGTTATTGAAAGCTACGCAAAGAAAAATGAGGATGGCCAATCCGGTCTGATCGCTAGCTCATGGTGGCAGCCTCTCTATTATTCTTCAACGGAATTGAAAGGCTATGAAATCATTACAAACAACTTTATTTCCGATGAAAATAGTCCTTATACAGTAAATCCTTTCTCACTTAACGAGGATTCTGCCAAAGTAGTAGCGGGATTGAAAGCTATCGACCCTAATGTTAAGATTACGCCAACTGAGTTTTGGGTGGATAAGCCTTTCTTCAGATATTTACATGGCGAGTCTAAGTAAATGATCGGTTAAGTAGATAATCGTTTAAGAGAATAAGAGAATAAGAGAATAAGAGAATAAGAGAATAAGAGAATAAGAGAATAAGAGAATAAGAGAATAAGAGAATAAGAGATTAAGAGATTAAGAG
>NZ_JBFUHJ010000432.1:0-4792 GCF_056402455.1 Paenibacillus sp. P4_A7
GGTTAGTGGTTAGTGGTTAGTGGTTAGTGGTTAGTGGTTAGTGGTTAGTGGTTAGTGGTTAGTGGTTAGTGGTTAGTGGTTAGTGGTTAGTGGTTAGTGGTTAGTGGTTAGTGGTTAGTGGTTAGTGGTTAGTGGTTGATGTTCGATGGAAGTTGAGTAGTATGTGGTAAGTGATGGATTTTGGGTGAAGCTTAGAGGTACTCCAAAAGGAAAAGTAGCATTAAGCGACGAAATCGACCTTACAGCCTTCAAACTAACTAAAAAAATAGCTGTAAGCATCCAAATGATGCTTACAGCAACGAAAATAGCCAGTTTCCAATCAAATACTAAGCTGTAAGCTCAAAAATAGAGCTTACAGCTCTCAAACTAGCCCAAAAAGTAGCTGTAAGCACCAAAACAGTGCTTATGGAATTAAAGCCAACAGTGCACCTAATGAAAATCGAGTTAAAAGTAAAAAAACTCGCTAACCGAGTACGAAGCTCTCAATTAACTCCCAAAGTAGCTCCAAGCTCCAAAACTAACTTCCTAATTAGCTCCAAGCTCCAAAACTAACTACCTAATTAGCTCTAAACTCCCAAACTAACTTCCTAGGATAGCTACCTGCCTGCAAACTTGCCCCTGAAGTAGCTCGAAACTCCCAAACGATGCTTACAACTCCATCTGTTCAAGTATAGCCCTCCAACTCGATGTGCTTTACCTATTTAATCCCATCCACCAGCTTACCCAGTAACCTAGTCGATAGGTGCGTATAATTTGCCAAGCTGCTCGCCCATTTTCACCTTAAGGCCAACTGCCATATCCTCTCGAGGCATAAAGGTCTCATCCTCCGTTAAAAGCACGACAGTAGAGCCGAATTCAAAGTATGCTAACTCATCGCCCTTGTTCATTTTCTCACGTAGTGGCTTAACATATTGAATGCTGCTTACATTCATCGCCCCTACCTTAACGACTGCGACTTCTCCGGATTTATGCTTCATGTATGTAATTAGCCGTTCATTTCGGCTAAGCACGCGACGCATATGTCGCAAACCAAAATCGTTTACGGGATACACTTTGCCTTCAACATGCTCACGCTCTACAATCCGACCGCTGGCGGGCGTATGGATACGGTGATAATCAGTCGGGCTCAAATAGAGAACCATATAATAGCCATTCATGTAGCAAGCCGTTCTCGGTGATTGGTTCAGCAGTTCATCAATCGTATAGTCCTGACCTTTAACGTTCAGAATAGTTCCTGCACTAATCGGACCAGCTCCGGTTACAAGTGCATCGACAGGGCTGACGAGTGAATCTGCGGCCTCATGAATAGTTCTTAACCCAGGTTTTAGCCGTCTTGTGAAAAATTCATTTAACGTTTTATATTCGGAAAGGTTCTTTTCTGCTTCCTCTGTATTAATACCGTATGTTGAAGCAAATCGGGAAATAAACCGACGGCTAGCTGCTGATTGTGCAAGTTTACCGGTTATACGGGATACCCATTTGCGTGAGCTTAATTCTGTCATCGATCGAAGCAGCCATTTTATCACAGGTGTACCGTCACTTCCTTTCCTATATGGAAAATCATATTTAGCCCAAAAATCAGTGTGACATATCCGGTACTAATTTTCAATAGATCGCGAATGTTCTTTGTTTGATTTGACCCATCGTTTTTCCGTTGATTGGGAGCTGATCAGCTAAGAAATTAATAATTTATACGGCTGCTAGTCCGAAAACGTTCCACAATCGAAAATGATTTTTTATCACTTATACCTATTAACCTTATATATTCAACTTGTACCCATTCCAGCTCGAGTATTTTTAGCATTTAAACAAATGATAACTAAACAATAATAGGAAGGAGCTGGAGCGAAGCCATATGATAATGATGATTACGATTGGATTTGCGCTTGCCGTTGCAGCTGCAGTTATATGGTGGGGGAGTAAAGCGAGCAGAACAGCTAGTCGGATATTTGATGGTATTGCATGGATTTCCTTTTTTGTGTTTTTTGTGATTGCTGCTTCGGCTGTAATTGAAACGATTGCTGACGGCACCGTATTTATGACAGAGGTGCATCATGTGTTTTTGAATCCTCTATTATTGGCGAGCGGTGCTTATTTGGGACCCTATACACTTTCGAGGGTTGCGATGCTTTCATCTCATCCAGTATGATAAGGACAGACTTGGAAGGGGGATTTAAAAATGAGTATGATAACACTGCCGCTACCAGAAGCAGTTATTTTTGATATGGATGGAACGTTGCTGGAAACCGAAACATTGCTTATTCCTGTACATGACCGTTTATTTCAGACGCTTCGCGAGGAAGGTCTTTATGAACAGGAAACGCCTCCGATAGATATGTTGTTGAGTTGTCTAGGCATGCTGCTTGATGATATTTGGCGGAAAGTTATGCCAGATGCTTCGGAAGAAGCTCGTAAGCGTGCGGACGTTTTGATGCTGCAATATGAAATGGAATATTTGGCCGCAGGAGAAGGATTGCTTTACCCACACGTGGAACAAACGTTGAAGCAGTTGAAAGAGCGGGGTTTGAAGCTGTTTGTTGCTAGCAATGGACTGGAGGATTACGTTAAAGGCGTGGCTCATCATAAAGGAATTGCGGAGTTGTTTGACGGACTTTATAGCGCGGGTGAGTATGAGACTGCYAGCAAGGTTGACCTAGTAGCAAGATTGCTTAAGGATCATGACATACAGTCTGCTTGGATGGTTGGGGATCGTTCCTCCGATGTGGAAGCTGGCAAAGGCAATGGACTGCAAACGGTCGGCTGCGCATATGCCACATACGGACGAGCGGCTGAGCTAAACGGAGCAGATGTACATATTTCCGATTTTCGCGAGCTAATTGCCTTATTAAACAAGTAAAGCTAATCTTACCGACAAGCGTAAACGGCTGTCGCCGTCCTTGGCAGCATAAACGTTCGTTTAGCGTAGATAGATAAGCACATTTATAAGTGGAAACTGATAAATTCTTATCTATTAAAAAAAGATCAAAGAGGTCACGTACATGCAGTGAAGCTGCTTGAACGTGACCTCTTTGATCTATACAGAAAGCATCACTTACTCACCAATTCCGACTGCTTAGGATGAAGAAGGTTATGAGCATTTTCTCTTACAAATCGCAGTGTAGGCTTGCCAGTAGGACCCTGATGCATCGATACAGCAGTCATGCCAAGCCGGAAGCAAAGTGCGATACTCGCTGTGTTGTCAGTAGCCACATTACACGTCAGCTTACCAAGCCTCTCGATCATCGCCCCTACGATTGCTCCACCTATGCCCAGGCTTCTTGCTTCAGGATGGACGACCACCATACAGCCGCCTTCTCCTCCGTCTGCAGCGAAGCCAAAGCCGACGATGCGTTTATTTTGCATCGCTACTGCGATAACTGCCTCGTAATCTTCTTTAACACCTTTCTCCAGCAACGAGCCATCTAAATGACGAAGCGCATGGAGGGTGGAAACAGTAAGCCGCTTATCACCGAACCTTCCGGCGAAGCTTATCAGCCGTCTTTGTTCTAATAACCACTCCGATGATGTAAGCAGCTTAAGTTCCATGCTAAGCGCCTCCTACTTTTTCTTTTTTCGGTTTAGTCAAATAAGCGCCATAATGAAAAACACTTTCAAGTGATTTTTGCCTTATATGAGGCTCGTCGAATTTCATTGGCTTTGAGTTTGCTTCAAAAAACCACATATTCCCTTCATTGTCGATTCCTATATCCATCGACATCTCGCCGAGCAGATGTCCTGATGCGCGTTCGATTTGTTTAGCGATGAGCAAAGATTTATTTTTTGCATTAAACAACAGTTTACGCGCTAGCTCTTCATTAAAAGTGTGGACAAGCAATTTCTCAGGATCTTCTATTCTGCCGCCCCGCGGAACATGTGTTGTAATACTGGACTCGCCAGCGATTCGAGCACCAATTCCGGATACGGTCCATTTTCCTCGTTTATTTTTTTGCACGAGTACCCTCAGATCGAACCTGCGGTCATTGAAGGAAGCAAGCTGAATACCCTGCTGAGCAATATAGGCTTCACCGCCACTTTCTTTTTGAATGCGACTCCAAAGCTTAGTGATCGAAGAACAGTGATAGGTCGCACTTTTCTTATCCTCTTGTATCTTTAAGCGGAAGGGCATGGGCCTTTCGGCATGAACCTTTATTGTCATAATTCCTTTGCCTGCTTTGCCGCTTTCAGGCTTTAAATAAAGGTAGGAGTGCTGGCGCATCATCTTGCTAAGACTATTTACCGTGTTGAGCTTGCGTGTAGTAGGAATTAAAGGTTTGGTCATTTTGGACTGTCGCAACCACTCGAATAAATCCCATTTGTTAAAAAAAGAAGGATTAAACAGCTTAACACGCGGATGATTGCTGCAGGCTTCAATTTTTTGTCTAACTACGGGGAGTGTCTCATCCTCTCTCATAGGGATGCGGTTGTAAATAATATCTGGAAAAGGAAACAGATGCTGCTCCCAGCTATTCGACTCCTCATCGAAAATAAACCCTCTTAGTGTGCTTCTTGTGAATAGCAAGTTGTTTATCGTCAGTACGTAAACAATAAACCCCATCGATTGACCAGTTCGGATCAAGTCAGCAAAGTTTTTACGATTACCCCGGAAGAGTTGATTATCGTCATCTATGGTCAATATGGCGAATACCTTCCTGTTCGTGCGTAATTGTTTGAGCCCTGATTCTTCCGGAAGCAAGCTGTCCATTAGCTATTACCTCCTTGGAATCGACTGAGATACAAGCAATGTTCAAAAATATAAGAAATGGAGTCGCGCCCTTCCGAACGCAAAGCAGGG
>NZ_JBFUHJ010000433.1:0-4780 GCF_056402455.1 Paenibacillus sp. P4_A7
CTCCACCATTGATTTGCCGCGCTGCTCCCTATGGAATGTAATTGCAAACCGATGCACTTCGTCTTGAATGCGCTGCAGTAAATAAAACTCTTGGCTGTCCCTCGGCAAAGGAACAATTTCTGCYGGATCTCCTGTCATTAACTGCGCTGTTTTATGCTTCGCATCCTTAACTAGTCCACAAACGGGGATATATAAACCGAGCTCATTGACTAAGACATCCAGAGCCGCCGATATTTGCCCCTTGCCACCATCAACTACAATAAGATCGGGAGCTTTTAGCTCCTCCTTCAATACGCGCTCATAACGGCGCCTGATAACCTCACGCATTGTTTCATAATCATCAGGTCCTTGTACCGTCTTCACTTTATATTTGCGGTATTCCTTGCGATCAGGCTTACCGTCCGTAAACACAACCATCGCTGATACAGGATTAGTCCCCTGTATATTTGAGTTATCAAATGCCTCGATGCGGTGCACCTCTTCCAAACCAAGCCACCCTGCAAGTGATTCGGATGCCTTGACGCTTCGTTCCTCATCGCGCTCAATCAACCGGAACTTCTCGTCCAGCATCACCTTTGCATTGTCTATAGCCATTGTCACTACCTCGCTTTTACGACCCCGCTGAGGCATTAACACCTTCACCTTCAACCAGTTATGCAAGGAAGCAATCGCATCATCTGCACGCGAGTCAGAAGCTTCCACCACCTCTGCCTCAACTGGCTCCTGTGAAAGCTCCGCTTGCGCCAGCTCAGGTGGAATAGGCAGCAATATCTGCTTTGGCAGCGCAGGATTATCGCTATAATATTGCGTCACGAACGTCATGAAATCATCATATTCTTCGCCATAATAAGGGAAGGTAGATCCATGACGCTCAATAAGCTTGCCTTGCCGCATATATAAGATTTGAACGCACATCCAGCCTTTATCTACCGCATATCCGAATACATCGCGGTCCAGCGCATCAGACATTGTAATCTTCTGCTTCTCCATAACAGCCTCAATTGCAATAAGTTGATCGCGAAATTCCTTGGCTCGTTCGAATTCGAGCTGCTCTGCCGCTTCCTCCATTTTGCGTTGGAGCTCGTTCTTAACAACATCCTGTCCCCCATTTAGGAAACGTGTTATTTCTTGAATCATCTTATCGTATGACTCCTGCTCCACATCAAACTCACAAGGCGCGATACATTGTCCTAAATGATAATAGAGGCATACTTTTTCCGGCAACGTTTTACATTTACGCAGCGGGTATAAGCGATCTAACAGCTTCTTCGTTTGCTGCGCTGCATACGCATTGGGGTATGGGCCAAAGTATTTGCCCTTATCCTTCACAATGCGCCGTGTCACCTCTAATTTCGGATGCTTTTCATTCGTAATTTTAATATAAGGAAAAGATTTGTCATCCTTCAAAAGAACGTTATAACGCGGATGATATTGTTTAATTAAATTACATTCCAAAATAAGGGCTTCCATATTGCTTGAAGTCACAATAAATTCAAAATCGCGAATTTCTGATACCAATCGCTGGGTCTTGCCGTTATGGCTCCCATTAAAATAAGAGCGCACGCGGTTTTTCAGCACTTTCGCCTTACCGACATATATGATGACGCCTTCGCTATTTTTCATTAAATAACAACCCGATTGATCCGGGAGCAATGCTAGTTTATTACGTATCGTTTCTTTAGCTGCCGCTAGCGTTTCTTCCTGCGACCGCACCGTTTGCTGCTCATCCATGCTCTCGCCTCCGAATACCAATAGATCCTGTTCACATTTTATCATAATTGAGCCTTACTTTGTCTTACAATTGTCACCTATATTGGCTTTACAACTGTTCTTTAGTTTGGGTATACTAATAAAAGCTGAATTAACCGATACTGAATAGAGACGACCGCTTATGGTTGTAACTGGAGCAATCGGTCTTTCAAGGAGGACGTCAACGATGGAAAATGTTAGAGATCCGCGCGAGCACTTCAATGAAGAGCCTCGCCACGATTTGATGGATGTTGTATTCGGCTTTGGTGGTATGCTCGGTCTAATGACTGTTATATTCGCTGTAGCTGTTATAATCAAATTCATCATTTCGTAATGAATGGAAGGAAGCTTGCAAGCTTCCTTCTAATCAGCAGAAAAAAAACTCCGTACTCTCGGCTTTCGCCGAAGATACGGAGTTTTTTTACTTGTTATTGAACAATGCGAAGTGCTTCCCCTCCACCGCTAGACTGGCCGTCACGTGATTTGGACTGCTGCTCGGACGGAGCCTGCTTTTGAGAGGGACCTTCATATCTTGTTCTTTCCGTCCGGTCAATTTGTACAATTCTYCCATCATGGACAGTAATCGTTACATGACCATAACTAATCCCGCTTACCTGGTCCACGATTCTCTCCAACCATTGCTGATCAACCTCTAACGGTTTTGCCATTGCCGATCCCTCCAATTTTAATCATTTACTCGGTTTCTAACGGTTTTTGCTGAGCAGATTTCCATTCCACGATGCTTTTCACTACTAGAGTTAAAACAGCAAGCATAACTAGCAAAGAAGCAACTGCAAACGAAGCTGAAAACTGATACTCATTATACAAAATCTCAATATGAAGCGGTAATGTATTCGTTTCACCGCGGATATGACCAGATACGACAGATACCGCGCCGAACTCTCCCATTGCTCTAGCATTACAAAGGATAACTCCATATAGAAGTCCCCATTTTATATTAGGTAATGTTACTTTCCAAAAAATCTGCCAGCCCTTTGCTCCGAGACTTGCTGCTGCTTCCTCTTCTTGTACGCCTTGCGCCTGCATAAGTGGAATAAGCTCACGAGCTACAAACGGCACCGTTACAAAGACGGTAGCAAGCACGATACCTGGCAATGCAAATATAATTTGAATGCCGCGTTCATCAAGCCATGGACCAAGAAAACCTTGTGCACCAAACATGAGTACGTAGATTAACCCGGATATAACCGGTGATACTGCAAACGGCAAATCGATTAATGTAATCAAAATATTTTTACCTCGAAATCGAAATTTACTAATTGCCCACGCAGCTGCCACGCCGAAAACGGTATTAATAGGAACAGCAATTATTGCTACTAGTAATGTAAGCCTAAGTGCGGACAACGCATCCGGCTCCGTTATCGAATCGATATAGACGCCAACACCCTTTTTAAATGCCTCAATGAATACAGATGCTAGCGGCAAAACGACAATAAATGCGAGAAACAGCATTGCAATTCCAATAAGCAGCCATCGAACAGGTGCTGATTCGTTTATATGTTGTGGACGCTTCGATGATTCTTCAGATGTGTGTACAGTAATTGCTCCAGCCATTGCTGTCATCCCCTTCTAAATGGTTATACGAAACATGATTTCATTCGTAAACATATGACTAGTCAGATACTGTACGACGATTCATGCGCCATTGCAGTAAATTGATGACCAGCAACATTAGAAAGGAAACAACGAGCATTACAAGCGCAATTGCCGTGGCTCCTGCATAATCGTACTGCTCAAGCTTGGTCATGATAAGCAGCGGTGTAATTTCAGTCTTCATTGGCATATTGCCAGAAATGAACACGACCGAGCCATATTCACCAATGCCTCTTGCAAATGCCAACGCGAACCCTGTTAACAACGATGGCATGAGCTCAGGCAAGATGACTTTCCAGAAGGTTCGCAATCGATGTGCACCTAGCATAACTGCAGCTTCTTCTGTCTCTTTATCCATGTCCTGCAGCACAGGCTGTACGGTCCGAACGACAAACGGCAAGCCAATAAAAATAAGTGCGATCGTGATTCCTATTGGTGAATAGGCAACCTTTATACCCAGCGGCTCTAGCATGGATCCAATCCATCCGTTTGGTGCATAAATGGCTGTTAATGCAATCCCAGCTACTGCAGTAGGCAGCGCAAATGGCAAGTCGACTAAGCTGTCAATTATCTTTATACCGGGAAACCGATAACGAACGAGAACCCATGCAATTAATAAACCAAATACAGCATTAACCAGTCCCGCTAGAAAGGCAGTTGTAAAGCTAATTCGATAGGAAGCAACTACACGAGCATTCGTAACGGTACTCCAAAACTCAGACCAACTCAGCTCTGCCGTTTTAAAAAAAACGGCAGCGAGCGGAATCAATACGATAATACTCAAGTAAAATAATGTAAATCCGAGCGATAAACCAAAACCCGGCAGCACGTTACGGGACTTGGAACCTTTCATGTGAGGTCAGCTCCACTCTTCTTCTAATCGTACGTTAAGATCCAGGTGTGTAAATTTTGTCGAAAATACCGCCATCGGCGAAATGTTTCGTTTGAGCTACTTTCCAGCCGCCAAAATCTTTGTCTATGGACAGCAGCTCAAGTGTTTTAAACTGATCGGTGTACTTCGCTGCTACTGTTTCGGAAGTAGGACGATAATAGTTTTTTGCAGCGATTTCTTGGCCTTCTTCAGTATATAAGTATTTCAGGTATGCCTCTGCCACTTCACGAGAACCCCGGTCATCAACAACTTTGTCCACGACTGCTACAGGAGGCTCAGCCAAAATACTAAGRGAAGGGTATATGATTTCGAATTTATCTGGACCCAGCTCATTAATCGATAAGAAGGCTTCATTTTCCCAAGCAAGCAATACATCGCCAATTCCGCGTTCAACGAAAGTAGTCGTTGATCCACGTGCTCCGGAATCCAATACGGGTACGTTTTTGAATAGCTTACCTACAAACTCTTGCGCTTTAGCTTCATCGTTTCCATTTTGTTTCAGTGCGTAGCCCCATGCCGCAAGGT
>NZ_JBFUHJ010000434.1:0-4766 GCF_056402455.1 Paenibacillus sp. P4_A7
GACGGTGACGGATCGGTTTCCTATTTTACATGAAGGGGAAGTTCCTCGCTACGACTTGAAAAACTGGTCATTGCGTGTATTCGGAGAAGTCGAGCAAGAACGGACGTTCAGCTTCGATGAGCTTCTGGCATTGCCGCAGTCGAAGACGGAATGTGACATACACTGTGTAACACGTTGGTCAAAGCTGGATACAGAATGGGAAGGTATTAAGTTTTCAGACTTTCTATCTTTGCTTGGCGTGAAACCAGAAGCCCGTTATGTGATGATACATGCGGATGAKGATTATGATACGAATTTGCCGCTTGAGGATTTGCTGCATGATAATGTAATGCTGGCTCATCGTTTTGACGGTGAGCCGTTGACGGACAAGCATGGCTGGCCACTTCGCTTGCTTGTACCGCATTTGTATTTCTGGAAGAGCGCGAAATGGATAACAGGTATTGAGTTTATGAAAGAGGACCGTCCTGGCTTCTGGGAGCGGAATGGTTTTCATAATTATGCAGATCCATTTAAAGAACAACGGTTTACGAGCGATGAGAACTCGATGCCCGAGGGTGAATGGATGACGAAGGAGTTTGATTAAAGACATGTTGCCAATTTTACAAGTTAATCCGGAAGATCTGCCGTCACGTGCGATCGTATGTGGCGATCCACGCAGAGCGGAAGCTATTTCTCGCAAGCTGACGAATGTGAAGGAGCTGGCTTTTGCCCGTGAATATCGGACATTCGTTGGAGAGTATGAAGGAGTTAAGTTAGCTGTTGTAAGTCATGGAGTTGGTTCACCGGGAGCGGCTGTTTGCTTTGAGGAGCTGATTCGCGGCGGTGTAGATACACTAATTAGAGTTGGAACAGCAGGCTCATATTCAAAGGATCATCCTGCGGGAAGTCTAGTCGTTAGTACGGCAGCTGTTCGTGCGGAGGGTCTTACACATCAACTAGTACCGGCAGGTTTTCCGGCTGTAGCTGATAGCGCTGTAACGGAGGCGCTTTACGAGTCAGCACTTGAGAGTGAAGGCATTGTCAAAAAAGGGATTACAGTAACGCTCGATGTATTTTTCTCTGGTGTGGTTGAAATTCCTCATAAGCAGTATAAACAAGCGGGAGCAATTGCTGTGGAGATGGAGATTGCGGCTTTGTACGTAATCGCGTCGCTGCGCGGCGCTCGTGCTGGCGCGATCCTTGCATTAGACGGTTATGCCGATGCAGATCTAGCGGGTGAGTATGATCCGCATACAGATGTCGTTGCTAATGCCATCGAGCGTGAAATCGATACGGCACTGCGTGCAATGGTTAAGCTTGCATCTGCGTAAGGAATAGAGTTTTTCTTAGCTATTGGGGGGACGTCCTAGGACGTCCCCTTCTTTTTCGTTTATAGAGGCTTTATCGAGGCGCATACTTGAGCTCGATAGGCTCTAGCTTAGCATAAGGCGGGCTCCAAGTTGGGGGCCCATATTTTTTGATATAACCAAGCTTATTAATCGCATCGTGAGTTGGCTGCTCAGCATCCATTTTGCAGAATAGCTCCCAACATGCAATAACATCGTTAAGCGCGCGGTGTCCGCCGATTAGCGGAATATGGTAACGATCGGACATATCCTTCAGCGTGTGCGGATAAACATGTCGTTCACGACTCAGAGTTAATGTATCAATAAATTCATTCTGAAATGATCTTCCGGCAATTCTAAGTAAAGAATGATGCAGGAAACTTAGGTCAAAGGCTGCATTATGAGCAATTAAAATATTATCGCCTAGCATCCGATTTAGGATACGAAACGCGGTATCCTCATCCATGCCATAAGTGGTCATCTCATCCGTAATCCCGGTGAGCTCCGTAATCTTAGCTGACAGTTTACCGTCGAAGCGCACTAGCGTACTAAATTCACTTGCTATCTCACCATTCACACAGCGAATGGCGGCCATTTCGATGACACGGTCTTTTTTTGGATCAAGACCACTAGTTTCAAAATCAATGATCGTATAAGAAGGATAACGCATGCGAATTCACCACTTTTTCTAGTATAAAGTTTAAGTTATCTATCTTAACTATTCTATATATAAGAAGAAAAGCCTGCTTTTAGGCATAAAAACGCCCCATTACTGCTCAAGAAGAGCTTGTAAATGGGGCGTTTACGTACGATTAGGTACGGTTAGGTATTGCAGCTATGCCATTTTGAAATGAGGTTAATGGTTGTTGCCTGAGCCATTACTTTTTTTATCTGATGTTTTCGATTGTGTATTCTTTCTCGCGTGACCTTGCTGTTTTGCCATCGTGGTTGCCTCCTTTCGGTTTGTTGGATTTAGTTTGTCATAGGCACGGACATCTCATTCGAACATTTTTATCGGAAAAAAGAGTTTAATCGACTATTTGTGTTATTCAAGTTCAGGATGTGTCTCTAAAAGTGCGAATTGGCAATAAAAACATGGGCTCAGCAATCGATATGGTCTTATACGTAAGGAGAAAGACAATTTTGACGGTGGAAGCGATTTCCTTTAATCAAGTGCTATCATTTGTATGTGTTAGAATGAACCCAAGAACAACGATATTAGTAATGGGGGAGCTGCAGTGGGGACTGGCATATGGACGAAAACAAAATGGAATAGGTTTAAAGTTGCGCCGTTGCCCCCTGATCTAAGGCTGGGTAAAGACGCAATTACCGCTTTAATCATTCATAGTTGCTTTCAGTTCGGTGCGTCGATGTCTGGTTTATTTCTCAATTTATACTTATGGCGTCTGACAGAGGACTTGGCGGTTAACGGAGTTTACAACATTGTCGTCTTCCTTATTACTCCTATTGCTTTCGCCTTAGGAGGCTGGATTTCTAAGCGAAAGGATAGAATGGTCACCTATCGGCTTGGTATCGTGATGATTGCGATTTTTTATCTATTTGTTATTATCGCGCAGGAACAAGTTGCGCAATATTATCTATTATTTGCTGTGTTTAATGGCATAGCTGCGGGACTGTACTGGACGGGATACATAGTCATTCAATATGATGTATCAACGGAAGTGAACCGGATCCGGTTTTTGGCTGTAAATATGATCGTATTTAATACGGCGGGCTTAGCGGGTCCGGCACTTGCAGGGTTTATCATACAGCATAACGAAGGGCTGCAGGGGTATACTATTATTTTCACACTTGCTTTTGTAATGTTCCTAATTGCCGCTCTTGTCAGCTTCCGAATTCCGATGATTAAATCCCATCATAAAGCCTATTATTTAAAATTTATGGGGTTAGTTATGAGTAAAAACAAACGTTGGGTCAAAGCGCTGTACAGTTTTTTCGTGTTAGGGTTATTTCAGGGCATTATGCTGTTCCTACCTAATATATTGCTCTTTCAAACGGTTGGACGTGAGGATTGGGTTGGCTATTTAGGTATGTTTTTCTCATCGCTTACAGTAGCGACGGGTTATGTTATTTCTCGGAAAGCACAACAGGAGCATATGCGCAAATATGTATTATATTCGACAACAGGCATAGCGATTGGAGCCGCGCTGCTGCTTATTCAAGTCGAGTTATGGTCGGTGGCGTTGTTTATGATCGTGTTCTCTATTTGTAATCCGCTGGCGGTGAATACACTGACTTCTTATTATTATCGCTTAATTGGCACATTACCTCTCAAAGGTCAGCTGCGGGTGGAATCGGTTGTGATGAGAGAGTTATTCCTTAATGCGGGTAGAGTGATATCGATAATGGTGCTCATTTTGCTGGCTAAGGATCTACAATCTGCTTGGTTGCCAGTTGTTTTGTTTGCGATGGCCGCTTTGCAGTATTTATTAGTTGTACTTATTAAGGAAAAGCAGACAGTTGAACATTAAATGATGATAAAAGATTGAGATATAGCCCGTTTCCGCGGATGAGCCGAAAATGTTACTATGGGTTGTAAATCTGTTTTTGGGGATAATAACCTAAAACGTTTAGGGTGATATTGTGATGATTAAATATATCTTTAGCTGTTTGGTCATTTGTTTTCTGATTGCGGGTACAGTCATTGAGACTGAAACTAAAGTGTTTTCAGCACCAAGAGAAGATTTAATTGAAGGGGCACTATTACAACAATTGCATCCGGTTATCGTATCATCCCTTAGAGAAATATATAATGAAAAGTATTCCCAATTTGAAAATGAACGGATCATTTCAATTAACGAGCGAGTAACAGTGAAAAATAAAGATATTAATGCAAGAGCTGTCGATGCTATACATGGGGCGAAGTATTTTGAGATCACAATTATGTTAAGTAGACCAAATTCCGAAATGGTGGAATTAATTCTATCGAATGAAAAAACACCAGCTCATTACTATCTTGTTAATTACAAAATACTAAGAGGTGCGAGATTCAATTGAAGTGCGACGAAACAGGAATAGAAAATGCTGCCGCCAGTGATGGATAAGTAGCATTTTTTTTAGTAGATAGAACACAATCTATTCAACCTACTCTAGCATACTCTACATAGTAGAAGAGAAGGAAGGGGGAGTAGATATGCACTGGATTTCGATAATTTTAATAGGAATGGTATCTAATATTGATAATGTAGGGATTGGTGTATCTTTTGGTACGCGCTCAACAAGAATTCCAATATTATCAAATCTATTAATTGCTTTCCTCGGAATGACCGCCGCCTATTTATCGATTACAATGGGCAAAATCTCATCAGGATATATGAGTCAACAGCACACCGATTTAATAGGCGGCATTGTCATAATTCTACTAGGGATATGGAGTATGCGACCTAAACGGGTGAAAAAAGTCATAACAAAAGTGTTACC
>NZ_JBFUHJ010000435.1:0-4766 GCF_056402455.1 Paenibacillus sp. P4_A7
GGAATATACCATTCAAAAGCTTGGACAGATGGCAGGTATAAGTACAAGAACACTGCGATATTACGATGAGATCGGAATGCTCAAGCCAGCAAGAATCAATTCATCAGGCTATCGCATATATGCGCAAGCAGAAGTTGACCGATTACAGCAAATTCTATTCTATAGAGAGCTGGGTGTCAGCTTGGAAGAAATAAAGACAATCGTGACCGCATCTTCCTTTGACGAGGAACTAACGCTCAGGGAACATCGTAAAAGATTGCTTGAGAAGAAAGAGCAATTAGATCTACTAATCGCTAATGTCGATAAAACATTAGCACAGAAGGAAGGGAGAGTTACAATGACAAACCAAGAAAAGTTCTCGGGCTTCAAACAGCAAATGATCGATGAGAATGAGAAAAATTATGGCAAAGAGATTAGAGAGAAATATGGAGACGTGCAAGTAGACCAGTCCAATCAAATCGTCAAAAATATGACGGAAAAGCAGCATGTAGAAATCGAGCAATTAGGTGCACAGGTGATAACTGTTTTAGTCGAGGCCTATGCAACAGGCAATCCAGCAGGTGAGCTAGCGCAGAAAGCAGCGGATCTGCATCGACAATGGCTCAGCTTTTATTGGGGACATTATTCCAAAGAAGCACATGCGGGTATTGTACAGATGTATGTAGATGATGAAAGATTCACTGCATATTATGATAAGCATCAGTCTGGCTGCACTGTGTTTCTAAGAGATGCCGTCCTTATCTACACAGGAACTGAGTAATAGAGTGGAAGCGACGCATAGTCACAAAAAGCCCTGCTCACTTAATTGCTAAGTAAGCAGGGCTCCTTTTTCTAACTAGTTTGCTCCATCCATCTAATCGATTGATCGTAATCCTTTATCCAGCCGATTCTACCTTTGGAGCCACGACAGAAACGAGAAGCTCACTTGGCGATGAAATCAAGGTTAATCCAGATGGAAGCTCGATATCTCCTACAAGAAGCGATTCGCCTACATCGAGAGCACTGACATCGACTGTAATCGAAGCTTGCAGTCTATCCGGAAGACCGTGGATCTCAATGAACGAGCCTTGCGTTTGTACGATGCCTCCTCGTTTCGAGCCTACAGCCGTTCCAACATAATCAATTAGAATCTTCGTACGTACAGCCTCATTCTTTTGAACACGTAAGAAGTCAACATGGATAAACTCACGGCTTACCGCATCCCGCTGTACACTCTCAAGCAGAACAGGTACTGTCTCCGTGCCACCGAGATTAAGCTCGATAATGCCGGTTCCCCCGCCTTTTGTCCACTGTTGGAATTCCTTCGCCGATATATGAATCATAGCATTGTCAACATTCGATCCAAAAATAATGCCCGGGAGGCGCCCCTCTTTGCGTAGTCGCTTCAATCCGGTACTGTTCGTGGGCGTTCTGTGCTCCGCTAGAAAACTTGTTCTCATTTGATATATCTCCTTCAACTCAGTTATTTTGTGCTCCCAAAATCCTCGCCTTTTACGACGTTTGATTCCGCCCCTCTCACGAGGGGAAAAAAGAGCACCATAACATCACCACCTTCAATACATTTAATGTAAAGTCCCTATATATATGCAAAGACATTTCGCTCCAGAGGAACGAAATGCCTTATTAGTGCTACCATATCATATAACATGCAAACTGTCGAACAAACTAAGCTTTTATCATGTAGCATCCTCTACTACACGATTGTCCGACTGCTTAAACCATTATTTTGCMAATGTCATTTGTGAACTCTACTGGATCATTAATTTGTAAGCCTTCAATTAAAAGCGCTTGGTTGTATAACAGTTGTGTATACAGATTCAGCTTCTCTTTATCCGTGATATACGCGGCCTTCAGGGACTTAAACACGTCATGATTGACGTTGATTTCTAGAACCTTGTCCGCTTTTACATCTTTACTATTAGGCATTGCTTTTAAGATTTTTTCCATTTCAATGGTTACTTCGCCATCGGCAGAGAGACATACAGGATGTGATTTTAGTCTTTTTGACGCCTTAACATTAGTCACTTTTCCTGACAGCAAGCCATTCATAAATTCGAAGAGCTCCTTGTTGTCGCTCTCTTCAGCATCCGTTTGCGCCTCACTAGCATCAGGCTCGATTCCTAAGTCACCACTTGATACGGATTTGAACTCTTTATCTTTGTATTTCATAATAATTTTAATTGCAAATTCATCGATATCGTCGGTAAAGTACAGAATTTCAAAGCCTTTATCGGATACCATTTCAGTTTGCGGCAGCTTATCGATTCTTTCAATCGATTCACCGGAAGCATAGTAAATGTACTTCTGGTCTTCAGGCATTCTCGATACATACTCATCTAAGGAAACTAGCTTCTTCTCTTTTGATGAATTGAACAGCAATAGATCCTGCAGATCCTCTTTGTTCACGCCGTAATCGTTGTATACCCCAAATTTCAACTGTCTGCCAAAAGATTTATAGAAGGTTTCATACTTCTCTCTTTCATCCTTCAGCAGGCTATGCAATTGACCTTTGATTTTGTTCTTAATGTTCTTGGCAATTAGCTTCAATTGTCTGTCATGCTGAAGCAGCTCACGCGAGATGTTTAGAGACAAATCTTCTGAATCGACCATACCCTTCACAAAGCTGAAGTAGTCAGGCAGCAAATCCGAGCACTTATCCATAATTAGAACGCCATTGGAATAAAGCTCTAGCCCTTTTTCAAATTCCTTTGTGTAATAGTCGAACGGTGTGTTTTCCGGAATAAATAGAATCGCGTTGTAGACTACAGCGCCATCAGCACTAATATGGACATGCTTAAGCGGCTTATCGAAGCCATAACGTTTTTCAAAATAGAAGTTTTCATAGTCTTCTGTTGTAAGCTCATTTTTATTTTTGCGCCAGATCGGAACCATGCTATTAACGGTTTGTTCTTCCGTATAATCTTCAAGCTCATCTTCGCTTCCTTCGATTGGACGCTGGCCTTTCACATCCATCTTGATCGGATAGCGAATAAAATCAGAATATTTCTTGATGATTGCTCTTAAACGATACTCTTCAAGATACTCATCATATTGATCGTCTTCCGTGTTCGCTTTAATTTGCAAAATAATCTCTGTACCAATTGAATCCTTCTCACATGGTACAATCGTGTATCCTTCTGTACCCTTGGATTCCCATTTGAAGGCTTGGTCGCTGCCTAGCGTTTTGGTAATAACCGTAATCTCATCTGCCACCATGAATGCCGAATAAAATCCGACTCCAAATTGACCGATAATATTATGTCCATCTTTCGCTTCGTTCTCACTTTTGAATGCAAGCGATCCGCTCTTCGCTATTGTACCAAGATTATTTTCCAGTTCCTCTTGTGTCATGCCAATACCAGTATCAGCAATCGTTAGCGTTCTTTGAGCCTTATCTGCCGTTACTTTAACGTAGTAATCCTCTTTGTTAAAAACCAACTCATCGTCAGTTAATGCTTTGTAATAGATTTTATCAATGGCATCACTAGCATTCGATACGAGTTCTCTTATGAAGATCTCTTTCTGCGTGTAAATGGAGTTAATCATCATTTCCAATAGTCTTTTGGATTCTGCTTTAAATTGTTTCTGAGCCATGGGTAAATCTCCTTTCAAAACAAGTTAATAGATTCATGTTCTCCTATAGTTTAGCACTCTAAACGACAGAGTGCTAATCCTTCTCTTTATATAACATATACTAATTTTGGATGTCAATAGCGATGGGGGCGATATTAACAAATAGGGTTAGAAAAGTTAGTCGCAAGGTAGATCGCATGAAAAGAAGCTGAAAGCACTTCTTGAATGCTTACAGCTTCTTTTGARGTTAGTTTTTGTTGAAGACCCGTTCCAAACCGACTTCTAGACTGTACTCTCCACCTGAGCTTCATACGTAATATTGCGCTCTTTAAATACAGTTATGACAACATCCAGCCCGTCGATTGACTTTGGAAAACCTGCATAGGGAAGGCAGTGGATAATCGCTTCAACAACTTCATCCGGAGTAAGTCCTGCATTGAGAGCTGCATGAATATGGAAATCAAGCTGACCTACCGCGCCTTGGGTAACTAAAGTTGCGATCGTAAGAAGAGCTCTTTGCTTTAGATCTAATCCTGGACGCGAATAAATCGAGCCAAATGGGAACTCCACAATTAGCTTGGCCATATCTGGACTAAACCGTTTTACGCGCTCAACCGTTCCCTCTAAAACATCAGGTGTTACCATTTTCGTTATAGTTTCTTGACCCTGCTCATACCGATTCTTTTTCATATTCTCTCYTCCATGACCTTAGTCTAAGCTTAATAATCTAGTAAGTATCGGTGGAATTTCTTCCGGATCAACCATAACCTCAATAACCGTTGCAACTTGAGATTGAAGKGCGGATCGAACTGCTTCACTGATATCTACTGCGTTATGACAACAATAGGTTAATGCACCCATCGATCCCGCAAATTGACTTACATCCAGTGGCCGCTCATAGACAGCACCAACGGATCGGCCTGTATTATAAGACATGCCTTTGTCCACCATATCCAAGCGGCCATTATTAAGTACAAAGAAAATGACTGGAGCACCATGGTTAACCGCCGTAGAGATTTCTGTTCCGTGCATCATCATACATCCATCGCCTGTTATACATACGACATGACGGTCGGGTCGCGCAATTTTGGCACCAATGGAGTAGCCAATCGCGGCTCCCATAGCAATAAATACTTCGTCAAAATAAAAGGTGCCTGTTTCCAATATATCGAAATGCTGCACGGCATAAAAGG
>NZ_JBFUHJ010000436.1:0-4760 GCF_056402455.1 Paenibacillus sp. P4_A7
TTTTACTTAAACGATTGCCTGATCAACTAAAAAAAACGACAGGCTGCCCGAAAAGGCAGCCTGTCGTTTTTTTTAGTGGATCAGGCAATCGTTTAAGAAGACTGCCGCCACTCGTGAAGTACATAGTGAAATAATGTATAAATAATTTTTGGAATAGATATAATTTGTTATTGAATTTTGAATGGTTGTCTTTAAAATGGAGTAATTATTTGTAAATACGAAAGTGTTTTGTTTGATTATAATAAAAAACGTAAACGGAGACTTTACTTTAGCTATATTCAACAGCAAGTAGAGGAGGAGATGTTATTGTACTAGGTTTTAGGTTGATTTCTTTTCCAGTCTGTCGGGGATTTTCCTGTTTTTTTCTTAAAGGCATTACTGAAGTGGTGTATATTCGCAAAACCAGACTCCTCTGCGATTTGTTTAATTTTCATATCTGAAGTTGATAGATAATTGGCAGCTGCTCTCATTCGAAGGTCATTCAGATACTCAATCGGTGTGAATCCGCTATACTCTTTAAATTTTTTGATTAAATACGTAGCTTGGAAATGCGATATTTCGGATAAATAACCTAATGTAATATTCGCTTTATAATTAGTCTCCATGATGAGAATTAACGTTTTGATGATATCTTGCGTAGGTGTATAGCTTAACGGAAGATTAAGCTTTTTCTGAAAACTTATATCTTTTTTGTAAGATTGTAAGATTTCATGAATGATTAAAAAAAGCTTTTTGATGTCAAGCAACAGTATTTCCTCGCTACAAGCCAATCCATTAAGTTGACTGCGGAGAAGATTTTGAATGCCATCAATGGTATGTTTCATTACATCGGGTATTAAGTTGATTAGATCAGACTCACATTGAAGTCGATTCCAGATCAGGATATATTCTAATGTTGGAAAACATGACACTTTGTTGGTTTCGTTTAGCTCTATAAACCAAAACGTAGCTTTACTAGAGAGGATCGTGACGTCATGGGGGGTGTTAGGCGTAATAAAAAAAAGAGAGTTTGGCTTAATATCATACGTTTCTCCCAACCATTTCATCTGATAGGTTCCTGTAGCTAGGTACAATATTTCAAAAGAAGGATGAATTCCACCCGTTCTATAGTCTAAAGAGGAATTGTGCTCGACATACTTAAAGGTCCTTATCTCCATGAGCTTCTCCTTCGAAAACATCTCTAATAGTAACCTCATTATAGAATGAAGCATTTCAGACTGTAAATATAGGGGCAATAAATGATAGATGGAAAGAGAGATTACAATAATATGGAGGTGTTTCTTTTGTTCAAAAAGTGGATGTTCAAATTATTAATTCCAGCTCTTATTATTTCAAACCTAAGTATGTTGGCGGTACCTGCAATTTCTTTCGCAGACGAAAGTCCATTCGATTATGTAGGACAGGATTCATTGTTTTTTGTTAACGATACACCAGATACGATTATCGGCGAAGTCGATGCAACGGCTTCAGACGGAAAAACGGCAAAAAAAGTACTTAAAGCGATCAATACGTGGGATTTTCAACTCCGCATGACGAACGGAATCTTTACGAACGATGTTAACGGTAACGCTACTGGCGTTTCTCCTTTTGTTCCTGAAGTGGCGTACGATCTATACGCAAGAGTGAAAGTAGACTTCAATAACGAAGCTGCACCAGGAACTGCTTTCACTGTCGGAGTATATTCGATTACTCAGAACAATTTTCCTCTTCCAGGTATTAAAGTTCCGTTGTCACGACTGAATTCAAATGAATGGACGGATATTAAGGTAGGAACCTATACCCCCTCACTGAATGGGAGGGAAGCAGTCTATTTAGCCAGTGCAAATCATATGGAGAATGTTATAACAGCGGTATATGTCGACAAGTTCTATTACAGAGAGGCACCAGCTGGAGTACCTGCAATCAATCTTGGCGGAGATTTTCAGAATTCCCCTGTATCGCATATGGGAGGTACATTATCAATCCCGGCAACGACGGTGGGAATCGATGATGACGAGCAGTTGGAAGTAAAGGTTACGAACAATATCGGAGAGTTGCAAGATTTTGAAATACAATCGAATAAAGTACAAGGAAATACCGCTAATATAAAAATCATTGTTCCTGAGCGTACAAAGGGCGGGGTTTATCATGTCGAAGCAGGCTATCAGAGTGCGGAGAAAAGTAGAGTAACCTTTGAAGTAACAAATACACCTTTAATCATGATCGAAAAGATTCAAGGAACTCCTGTTTCCTACAATGGGGGCACATTGAGTGTAAGCTTAACGACTTTAAATATCGAAAATTCCGAGCCCATACTTGCACAAGTTTATAATGCGAATGGGAGTGATGTTACTCAAGCTTCAGGTATTACATTCTCCGGAAATACTGTCTCAGAGGATGCTGTGGAGATGGCTGTTGAGATCCCACCATTCACGGAAGCAGGAACATACACCTTGCAATTAACCTATGGGAACGCTACTCACCAAGGGACTTTTGTTGTACAACAAGCACCATTAATCCTGGTTGGGTCAGTGACAGGTGATCCTATTGCATCCATTGGCGGAGAAATTGTTATCCCGGTGACCACGCAAAATATTGAAGATAATGAAAGCCTCGTCGTAGTTGTACGTAATGAAGCTGGCCAATCGCAAAGTTTTCCCGTATCGGGTACTACGCTCGTTTCTGGCAAAACGAATATTCATGTGGAGATCCCGCCGACAACACCCGATGGCAGTTATTCTGCGGAAATTAAATACGCGAATATACCATCCAGCACAATAACATTTATCGTGACAGGAGTCCCTTACCTGAAAGCAGGCGAAGTAATTAACAGTCCTGTCTCTTACAAGGGAGGGGAAATACGATTGCCCGTTACTTCAGCAAATGTAGCGGATGGAACTGCACTATCTGTAACTATTAAAGACAATACGGGGACAGATGTGACAGAGTCTTTATCATTTTCTGTATCAGAAAATACGATCATGAACAACTCCGCCAATGTTCGGATTGTCGTTCAGAATGGAATATTGGCAGGTGTATATACGATCAAGTTGGAAATTCCGGGCGCTACGAAACGTGAAACGAGCTTTGAAGTGCAGGGGGTTCCTACAGCTGACATTTTGCCCGTTATTGGAAATCCGGTGTCTTATTCTGGAGGGACCGTAATTATTCCAATAGCAACGACGAATATCAAAGACAACGAGCTGTTGTCGATTACCGTTATGGATGATCTGGGGGTAGATCAAACTTCCTCATTTAAAATAACGGGCAATAAGGTCACAGTAAAAGAAGCAAATGTAATCATTAATATACCAGATTTGAACCTAAGTAAGGAAACCATATATACAGTAAATATTGATTATGATGGTTCTATACTCAACAGCACGCAGCTTCGAATATTGGCTCGTCCGGGTAAAGTAGTGAGCGACTATATCATTGAAGACAGCAGCTTTAATTACAGTAATAATGCGGCAAGCATGCCTGATGGTACGGCTTCGGATGGATTTTCGGCAACAATGATAGGCAATAGCGGAAGCAGAGACATTCATTACAAAGCTTGGGATTTCAGTATGCTGAAATATGCTGCCCCTTACGACGTATATTTCAAGATGAAAGTGGATCTTGGGACAGGCAACAGCGGTGGAGTGGTAAAAATAGGCGTATATGATCATACTCAAAAAAAGGATTTAATCACCCCTCGAATGATCGATGTGTCCGAACTAACAGACCAGCAGTGGAAAGAATTTAGAATTGGAACAATAAATCCGAATTACGGCGTCAATCAACTTGAGTTCTATGTGGAAGGCATGGGGAACAACGGAATCTCCGGCGTTTATATGGATCATATTGTGTTGAAGGAAGTTGTACCTCAAGAGATCCAGAATGATAAATTTAGGATTAGCAGTCATGCAACTGATATTCCTGACGGATTAACACCTGATAACAAAGCTACGAGAGTGATGAACGGTGTAAATGAAGATGTGCCGGCAATTGAAATTCCGATTGATGGAGACAATCTGGTTGCTGATGATTATACATTGATGCTGCTGGTAAACCCTGATCGAGTGCCGGGTTCAGATTGGGACGATGCCTCAGGAGATGTGATGAGCCTATCCTTGCACGATATGACAACGGGACAAGTGCTGGTGCCTAAACAAAACTATAGCACAGCGAACTCTCCTTTTAACATGAAGCTTGAATACTTTGGTGCGATCACGATGCCGATCCATATCGATCCCTCTCATGATTACCAGATTAATATCTATTCGACTTTGAACGAGGAAAACTTCCCTTCATTCAGAGTAGACAGTGCGATTCTGACAAGAGTTCTACCGGAAAAATATTACGATCCGAATAAGTATAACAATGTTTACCCATATAAAATATCACCTATCAATCAAGATGAAATTAACGATTATGTCACCATCTATTACAGTATTCACGGGCTCTATGAGCCGGGAAAAACCATTGATGTTACGGTATATAATGAGCAGGGCGATACGATCAAGAAGATAGTAGATGATAGGGAAGATTGGACATATGTTAAGGAGAAATGGGACGGAACAGATAATCATGGCAATATGGTTGCAAACGGATTATATACGGTAGAAGTAAAACGATCTGATAATAAAATATTTTTAAGGAGAAACGTGGAGGTAATAAGCGGCGTGCAACTGACTGCAGCGACCRTGAATCCGGCGCTTGACGATTTTCCTAAAGGAGTCTGGTTTGAGGCAGGGAACATTCCATATATTGAAGCGGATGCGGCTGCGTATTTGGAT
>NZ_JBFUHJ010000437.1:0-4754 GCF_056402455.1 Paenibacillus sp. P4_A7
CTCTCCAACTCTGAACTTCCTCTTCTGTACAATTACTTATAAGTCCGATTTTAACATTTTTCACTCGTATAGCATCTAGCAAATTATTTACATCCTCATTAATTGTTAGAAGAGGTAATTGCTTCTCTTTTACCCGCTCCTGATACAAATGATCGATCGATTCTTTATTGAACGGAAGTTCCTTACTGGCTAAAATCTCCTCAACAACATTATGGTAGTTTTTCAATTCTCCTGTCATTCTTCTTTGTTGTCGACGTCCAAACTCCCTCTTAAACTCCTCATTACTAAGTCCCAACAATTCCATATAGTTATATGTCCGCTTTGCAAGTCGCTCACCATTACCAAATTCAGTTATTAGTGTTTCAAATAAGTCGAATATTACGGCTTTGGTCTCCATGAGAACACCCTCTCATAAATCTCTTCTCTACTAACGGAGTCACATGAAAATCATTGGTATACATAAGATCAAACCACTTTGATCCTAAAAAGTCTTGTTAACATCCCTGTTTTTGAGATCATTTTCAACGGCTTTATCAACTGCTTCTTTAACATAGTCCCTTTTCGGCAGCTTGTGGTTAATATTTAACAAGAGCGCAATGACTATAAGTAGTAATATAATTATAATTACGCTTGTCATTTAAGAGATCCCTGCTTTCCATAGAAGTTCGTCTTCATACGACTCCTTTTTCGATATGTGATTAGACGGAGGCGCTTCCCGCTTCTAGAAGCTCTTCCATTGTAAATAAAGCATGCACTCTAAGTCCAATTTCCTCTAGTTTCCGTCTACCTTCTGGATCACGTTCAATGACACATACTACGTCTTCAACAATTGCCCCAGCAGTACGTAAATCGTTGGTGCTCAGAATAACTTGGCCGCCAGTTGTTACTACATCCTCAACGACACAAACCTTCTTACCGACTATGTTCGCTCCCTCAGCAAGCTTGCATGTTCCATATTCCTTCGCTTTCTTACGCACAAACGAGGAGGAGATATTGGTTTTGAGAGACAGCGCTGTTGCAATCGGTATACCACCCATCTCAAGACCAGCAAGGACATTTGTGCCAACAGGTACTAGATGTGCCAGCTGCTCTGCAATCCGGTCTAACAATTGGGGATTGGATTCAAATAAATATTTATCAAAATATTCGCTCGAAACTTGACCAGACCGCAATGTAAATGTTCCCGTCAAATGAGCGATCTCATAGATGTCTTTTGCTAGATTTCTTTTCATAAAGTCATTCCTCCAATAGTTGTTTTTCAATCTAAAATATCAAGCTTCTCTAGGACTTCCTCAAGCTTCATTCCCCTTGAACCTTTTAGGAGAATAACATCTTCCGGTCGTACGATCTTCAACAATTGTGCAATTAGATCCTCTTTCGTATCAAAATGTCTGACATGATTTATTGGGTAGCCATCTAGAAGTTCATTAGATATATGTTGACTTAACGTACCATACGTAAGGACGAAATCAATCTCATCAGGTCTAAAGCCTTTTGCAATTTCTTGATGGTATTTTATTTCTTGATCTCCCAGCTCTAACATATCACTCAATACTAATATCTTTCTTTTGTAGCCAGTTAGTTCTTTCACGGATTGTATAGCTGCTTTCATAGATACTGGACTTGCATTCCAAGCATCGTTAATTATGGTGAATCCCGCTCTCGCCTCAATTACTTCCATCCGCATCCCTGATATTTTCAACGTATTAAAGCCGTTTTCAATCTCCTCATCCTTCAGCTCCAACTGCTTAGCAACTGCGATAGATGCCAATGCATTCATAACATTATGCCGCCCAAGTAAAGGGATAGAGYAAGAGTTACTATTATCTAGTTTAAATCGAATACCACTTTCTACTGTCTCAATACATGTAGCATATAAATCATTTGATTCTGACTCCCCAAAACGGACACACCTAGTTGTAGCTGGCAAACCTTTCAGTTGTTTCGCTTGATTTAATAACGGCTCATCACCATTGATTATGATTACTCCATTCGAATTTAAGCCCTTCAGAATTTCCAGCTTAGCGAGCGCTATAGCCTCCTTAGAACCCAGTGATGACAAGTGAGAAATGCCAATCATCGTGATAACTGCAACATCAGGCCGGGCAATCTCGGATAAAAGCTCGATTTCTCCGATATTACTCATACCCATTTCAAGTATGACCACTTGTGTATCCTCTTCCAATCCCAATAGCGTTAAAGGTAAACCATATTCTCCATTAAGGTTGCCTTTCGTTTTATGGGATCTATAGCTCCCGGACACAATGGAATAGATCATATCCTTTGTCGTCGTCTTCCCATTACTACCTGTAATACCTATTACGATTAGATTTAATTGATCACGGTATGATTTTGCCAGACTCTGCAGTGCTATAAGAGTGTCTTCTACGAAAATGAGCGGAATTCCTTGTGGGGGACTGGGATGATCTTTTTTCCAAAGTAATGCTGAAGCTCCCTTTGCAATTGCCTCTTGGGCATATTTGTGTCCATCATCAATGMGTATTATGGGGATATACAAATTACCAGGTGTTAAGGATCTAGTATCTATCGAAACACCAGCAACTTTTGTATTCAAAAAATCGGTTTTTAACCCCTGACCCGAGACCATCTCTTGGATACTTTCTAACGAACGCAATATCATCCAATCACCCCTTGCTTTTAGAGTCGTTTCTCATAGCAGACGCTGGATTCACTGTTTACGTACTCGCCGAATCTCTCAATTGGATAATAGCCATGCTTTCTATAAAAGCGTAAAGCCTCAGGCTGCGGTTCCCCTGCCTCTAATTTTATCGCTTTAAAATGTAAGCTTCGCGCCCGCATTTCAAGCTCATCTAATAGCAATTTTGCAATACCTTTATTCCGATACGCTTCTTCCACAAAAAATCTTTTTAACTCCGTATCGTTATCATCCAGAGCCCTAATTGCACCGCAGCCTATGGGAACATCGTTCAGATAAGATATGACAAACACTACCTCATTCACATTAGGATCAGTAAAATCTAATTCGAATATATCCTCTATTGGATACCGCTCAAGCAAATAAGCATCAAGCTTTTCAATTAAGCTTGCTAAGTCTTTGCTGTCAGAGGGTACTTGAACTATTTTTATTTCTTCCATACTATATCTGATCTCCAATCTTTAGGCACCAAGCAGAAATGGGTTATCTAACGCTCTTATTTATAATGTGTTACCAAATCCTTTTCATGCTCAATTGATCAACTATCTTTTCTAGACAATAGACATCGGGATTGGTTAGATTTTTCCAACCAACAAATCCAAATTCACTGTTATAGTGTGTAATTAATAAAGATAACAATGCACCATGAGTTACTACAACAATAGAGCGTTCCGGTCTAGCTAACAGTTCCTCAATGACTTGCAGACCTCTGCTCAGAGCCTCATTTGAAGATTCTCCACCTTCAAACTGCAAATCATAGTCGATATAAGTTCGTTCAAGCTCTTCTAACCAGTTATCTAGTGGAACACTGCTTAGTATCCTCTCTTGCAAGCGATTATCTATGTAGATTTCTTGATGAATCCTGTCACTTAGAGGTTTGATCGTATTCATTGCTCTCAGAAAGGGACTAGATACGATCAATTCTATTTTCTTATCCTTAAAAAATCCTACTAGATCTTCCGCTTGTTGTATTCCTTCCTCCGTCAACTCGGCAAAGGCGTCTTGACCAGTTGCTTTGCAGTGTCTAACAAAATACAACCACTTCATCTTATGTTCCTCCCATTCACTCAAACCTATTATTCATATCCAAATTTGGTATTGTTTATAAATAGCTATAGGATTATGATCTTAACAAAGAGTAATATACTGAAAGGAATGTCACCATGAAGAAAATATCTATACTGGCATTTTCAACTGTCCTAGCTATCGGAATCTCAATGCCATCCACCACCGTAGTAGAAGCAAGTACGAAGGCTAAAACGTATAAAAACTGTACAGAACTAAATAAAGTATATAAAGGCGGAGTTGCTCGCACATCATCTGCTAAAAACAAAGGTGGTAAAACCAAGTATAAGCCTTTTGTATCGAAAGAAATCTATGACGCCAATAAAAAAAGTGACCGCGATAATGACATGATTGCATGTGAACGTTAACATCTTTTCACGCATTTCAAATTATTTCACTGTGTATATTTTACCACAAATCCCCTTTTCAGCGAATGCYGATAAACCTTATTTATAGGAGATGAACGCTAATGTCGAATCAACCTAAATCAATTAATGCTATTGAACTGGATTCAAATATGGCCATTGAGGAGAGAATAGATGATACTCTAAAATGGTTATCGCCTCTTGAAGCCCCTTTTCAAATTGCTGGTTTCGCTTGGCTGGAGCAAGAAAAGAAATACCGTCGACTTCCATCCTCGCCAAGGGACTTACTGCCTCCAGAAGTTGATGCGCTGGCTAACTGTACGGCAGGAGGACAAATACGGTTTATTACGAACACCTCGCAATTGTCGATAAGAGTTAAGCTTACAGGACCGGCTAATATGTATCATATGCCAGCAACAGGACAATGTGGGTTCGATTGTTATCTAGGGGAACCAGGAAACCAAAGCTTTTTTGGTACTACTAGCTTTGATTACACGAAATCAGAATATGAAGCTTCGTTATACAAATGGACAACTAAACGTGAGTTTTGCGTCACATTAAATTTTCCATTGTATCAAGGTGTTGAAGAGGTATTCATCGGTATAGATCAAGATGCTCAAGTAAGCTCAGCTCCTGACTATGCGAGC
>NZ_JBFUHJ010000438.1:0-4745 GCF_056402455.1 Paenibacillus sp. P4_A7
TCAAACGATTTCCCTGCATTATTCATCCTCCTTCGGCGCAAATAAAAAGCCAAAAAATTTACTAAGCACGTAACACAACAGAAGAACGAAAATGGATATAGCACTGGCATATCCAAGCTCGAACCGGATAAAACCATAGTCGCCGATATGATCGAGTAATAACTGACCGGCATAGTTCGGCGTTGGGTTGGTGCCCGACAATTGAACGCCAATACCGCCGGATTTAATCGTATGGACGATCGCCATGATTGCCGCGAACATCATCTGCGGTTTCATCATCGGCACCGTAATATACCATACCTCCTGCAGACGGCTAGATATCCCGTCAATTTTGCCCGCTTCGTACAATTGTTTGTCCACATTGAGAATACCAGCCAAAATGGCCAGGAATCCAATCCCCATCGAAGACCATATCGAGATAACGATCATTATGTTCAGCAAATAATCTTTATCGATCAATAAATAGACTGGATTATCGATAATGCCCCACTTGAGCAAAAAGCTGTTAATATAGCCGGAGCGATCCCCAGTAAACATGACCGTCCATATGACTGTCATCGCAACACCGGCGGACAACGATGGAGCATACACCGCAAGCGAATACCAGGTACGCAGCGTATTGGGCAGCTGGGAGATTAGCCAAGCAAGCAAGAAGGCAAGAATGTAGCCAACAGGACCTACGAAAACCGCGAATTTGAACGAGTTCGGTAGCACATGCTGCAAAAATACGACATCTTGCGAAAATAAGTTCTGATAGTTAAGCCAGCCACGCCAAGTCGGGAAGTCGAAAGCATTAAAATAGGTGAAACTAATCAGAACACCGGCAACAACAGGGATCAGAATAAAGATGATGAACATCGCCATAAAAGGAAATATAAACGCATAGGAAAGACGGTATTTCCATATTTCTTTCATCAATCCTTGGATTCGCTGCGAAATGCTTAGCTTCGTTTGAACTGCCGGAGAGCTGCTCAACTTCTCGGAAAGGGTCGTTGCATTACCTGTCATTCAGTTTTGCTCCTTTCCACGGTTCTGAAATTGTTTCTATATCCAGTTTTTTCAATACATTCCCTTGCGCATCGACATAATTAAATTCTTGCTGCTTGCGTTTCATCTCACGATTGATTTCTTTATTCGCCTGTTCCAGTGCAATCCGAGGATTTTGCTGATCAATGGCTACTTTGTTCCAGGCAAATCCAAGCTCACGATTGGCCATGTATCCGCCGAGAACGTTCGGATATTCTTTAATCCATTGCCATTGTTCGAGAATGACATCGAGATCATCCTGCTTCCAAGGCATATTAGCGAATGCTTGAACATTGGCCGAGTTCCAGCGGAACGTCTCACCGCGATATTGCTCCAGGTTTAAACCAAATTCCGTTTGTATATCATCAGACATATACCATTTCATGAATTCCCAAGCGAGCTCACGCTTTTCTGCGGGTGTGTCGTTGAACAAAACGTTTGCCGTTGGCGCTCCGCCTGCAGCCCACCTGGCAATCGTACCGTCTGATTGTTTCGTTCCGGGAATCGGCGCAATTGCCCACTCGTTCATAATTTCTGGTGCTGCAACAAGCAATTGCATATAGGTGTTGAAATCGCTGATCCCGATCGGTAATGTCCCGTCTCTGAATTGTTGGTAGAAACTATTGACTTGACGCTCCAGTCCGAAGACATTGTACAAGTCCGTCCATTGTTTGAACGCTTCGAATGCTTGAGGCTCGTTTAATGCGCTCGAAAGACCATCCTTTGTGAACAGCTCTACACCCTTCTGGAAGAATAAGAATGAATAGTTGTCCGGCGGCACATAGAAGTTGGCTTCGTTCTGGAGCAGCGTTGGCAACATCTTATACACGTCATCCCAAGTTTGCGGAACGGTCAAACCAAGCTGCTGCAAAATGTCTTTTCGATAGAACATGATATTAAAGTTGTTGGTTTCCGGAATACCGTAAATTCCTCCGTCATAGCGATAAGGCTGCATGATGCCCGGATGGAATTTATTGATGAGATTCTCTGAGTCCGGGAACTTCTTAAAATCATAAATCGCGTCCCGCAATGCATAATCAAAAATCGATCCGCTGGAAACCCCAATCGCGATGTCGGGCAAAATGCCCGCTGCCTTGCCAAGAACAATCAAATCGGCAGATTGTATCAAGTTGATCCGAACTTTAATACCGTGCTCCGGCGTAAATCGTTCATTGGYCAACTGCTGCAGCTCGTCAACGTAGTCTCGGCCTTTGAACATCCAGATGTTTAGCTCATCGTCAGCATTCTTATCTAGCTGGTTTTTATTTGTAAACGAATAAAATGTCGATTTAACCATATTCAACGACTTCTCGAAGAAGTTAGCTTTCATTCTGGGCAATTTCGCTTTCGGCTCCGAAACAAAGATTTGATCGATCTGAAACGGCGTATCCATCAATTCTTTGCGCTGCGCCTCGATCTTCTCTCGCAGTGTCCCAATAGTCAATTGGCTATATGGAATTTCATTTGGATCTTGTAGTAATTCTTCCAAATCCTTTGCGCTCGTTTTAAATACTTGCGACACATTGTCGTTCACCTTATTAATAGCCAGCATTTGATCCGTCAAATCAGCAAATTGCGTCTTCAGCGTGTCGAGCCTTTCTTTCATTCCAGGTATATCTTTATCTATGTTCCACACCCGGTATTGGTCATTGCTGTTTCCAGTAGCAATGCGCAGCTCTCTGGCAATATCGCGCAGCTCTTTGGAGATTTGGTCGATTTGAATGATAATCGGCATGTAAAGCTCATATGTTGATTCCATCTTGATCGAATGCTTTCCTTTGGTGAGATAAAATTCAAAAGGCTCCCCTTCCGGATTTTTCAGGGTCATTCCTTTCCAAACACTGCTGTAGGGAATCTGAACGTTTTTCATTTCTTGAAAAGGAATTTTTCCATCGATATAAATATTGCGGAATACGGACAAATTTTTACGCAAGCTTTGTCTTGCGCGCAATGTCAAATGATAAACGCCGTCTTTCGGCGCTTCAAATTCCCAAGTTATCGCTTGACCGCCCTTATTCCATCCCATGCCGCCAATCGTATTGAAACGAACCAGATCAAGCGATGCCGGCTTCGTAAGTGGACTGCGATCGTATTGCGTTTGAATGGAAGATGAGTTTTTATAACTGAACTGCTCGCCTTCGATTGCAATGACTTCTTTGTTTCCGTTTGCAGAAACGTTAGGATACAATTCTTTCACATCTTCGTAGGTAGCTAAGACTTTCGGAGCTTGTAGACGGAATGATTTCACGGCGACTGGCTCACGAACCGCTTCGATACGAATCGTATTCATCCCTTTATTCAAATGCCATAGCAACGGCTGGCTGTACGCTCCTTCCGAATCACGAAAAGAAGTCGTTTTCCAGCTTGTCTCTTCACGGATCAAGGAGCGAAGCTGATTGCCGGCATCATCGTATTTCTCCGCGCTCGCTTCAGCAAACTGCCTTTCCAGAGCAATGGAATGTGCTTCACGGAATGGGTAGTCTCCATTGATCCGGACACTCATCATTACCGACTGCCGGTGTCCTCCATCGGCTGGAATATATGGAAAATATTCGGTTTCCAATTCATAAATTCCCTCTGCCTCTGCATTTACTTCGTACTCCACCCAACCCTTTGGCTTAGACCATAAAAGAACGTTGTCTTCACCTTGATAGGAGCCGACAGAAACTTCAGCATCATCCGACTTCGCACTGAAAGATCTTGCTTCAATCCGGATTTCTTGGGCTCCAGCCGGAACGTTGTCACTTCCCCATTTTTTCGCCATCGAATAGAAATAGGGCTCGCGAGTCGAAACATCTTGAAAGACCCGATTTTCACTGCCCTGATCGACAGCGTTTTGCTCCCCTAGCACGTGACCCGATAATACCGGAACACCTGTTAGGGCAACAACTAAGATAAGGAGTAACAATCGTTGTACCGTACGAAATCCCCTCTTCATCACTCGAGCCCCCCATTACTCTATTAGTAAAATCCCTGAATCTTTATGGAAAAACAACGCCTTGTTCATGTCCACGGCCACGGAAGCTTTCATTCCGTCATCAAAGTGATAACGGGGGTGTGCCCTGGCAATCAGATGTTTCTCCATTCCAATATTCATATGATAATAGCGATCCGATCCGACAAATTCGCTCAATTCCATCGTTCCGGTAATGATGGAATGCGGGGACCCTTCCAACATGATCTGTTCAAAGCTGATATTTTCCGGACGGATACCCATTATGATCCCTCTATCGATCAAATTCTGGCGTCTTAATGTATAAGCTTGTTTCTCGCCTATCTTCAATGCGAAACGCTTCGTATGGAATTCGAGTCCTCCGTCGTGTTCTTCCAATCTTCCATTCACAAAGTTCATCGGAGGGTTGCCGATAAAACTCGCAACGAACAGATTCGCTGGTTGATTATATATTTTCTCGGGCGTATCTAATTGCTGTACGACCCCTTTCTCCATCACGACGATACGATCTCCCATCGTCATCGCTTCAATCTGATCGTGCGTAACATAAATCGTCGTTACACCAATTTTTTTATGAAGTCTAATAATTTCCGAACGCATCTGCACGCGCAGCTTCGCATCCAGATTAGAGAGGGGCTCGTCCATCAGAAACGCCTGAGGCGTGCGGACGATTGCCCTACCAAGCGCAACCCGCTGGCGCTGACCGCCCGACAGCTCTCGAGGCTTGCGATCCAGGAAATTCTCAATTTCCAGCACACGTGCAGCA
>NZ_JBFUHJ010000439.1:0-4740 GCF_056402455.1 Paenibacillus sp. P4_A7
TTGAAAGTCCAATTTACACAAATACAATTGAGCTAAGCTTTAATCGTAAAATTAGCGAGGATCAGATGGACGACATGGAGGAACTAGTTGAACATATGCTTCAGACACTTCAAGAATTGAATGAAATAATGGAATAAGTGTTTCGGATATGCTATAGTACGATAGAACAACTGAAGAAGAAAGTCCGGTGCCTCATCGTGAGATGAACATGGCTGCCGGGAGAGGTTCGCGAACTCCCTCTATAAAAAACTATGTAAAAACGATGGCCCATCAGGAGGCATCGTCGTTTTTGCGTTCGGCGCGAAGCGGTTACACCGCTTCGCGCCGTTTCTTTGGTTTTTTAACGTAAGATGAAGGAATTCGGGTGATCTCTGTCTTCTCGGAACATTGGAGAGGAAGATGCAGCATGAAGAAAGACAAAGCAGTCGTTGTATTCAGCGGCGGTCAAGACAGTACGACATGTCTCTATTGGGCAAAGGAGCGCTTCGAGGAAGTTGAGGCTATAACCTTTAACTATGGACAGCGTCATAAGCTGGAGCTCGATTGTGCGGCGGACATAGCAAAAGAGCTGAACGTTAAGCATCACATTTTAGATATGTCCTTGCTTAATCAATTAGCTCCAAACGCTCTTACAAGGGATGATATCGCCATTGAGCAGAAGGAAGGGGAGCTTCCATCGACGGTCGTAGACGGTCGGAATCAGTTGTTTCTTACTTTTGCCGCAGTGCTTGCAAAGCAAATTGGTGCGAAGCATATCGTAACGGGAGTTTGCGAGACGGATTTCAGCGGATACCCCGACTGTCGGGATATTTTTGTGAAATCGTTGAATGTTACACTGAATTTATCGATGGACTATCCGTTTGTTATCGACACTCCCTTGATGTGGCTGAATAAAGCGGAGACGTGGGAGCTGGCCGATCAGCTTGGAGCATTTGATTTTGTTAGGGAACGAACATTGACATGCTATAACGGAATTATTGCAGACGGTTGTGGGGACTGCCCTGCTTGTTTGCTTCGGAAAAAAGGTCTGGATGAGTATTTAGCTGTAAGGAGTGCGATTATATGATGATGCAGCAGATGTATCCCACAGCTAATCACTCGTTTCAATATGAGCTTAATAAGGATTTCCACTTCGCTGCCGCTCACTTTGTACCTGCTGAAGAAGCAGGGAAGTGCAGGGAGATGCATGGTCATACGTATTATGCGAACGTAACGGTAGCTGGCGATGAATTGGATTCTGCTGGATTCTTAGTTAACTTCGCTATTATTAAGCAGCTCATTCATGATCGATTTGACCATACAGTTCTTAATGACGATGTCGAAAGCTTTAGCGATCTAGAAGCCGAGCGTTTTCCGACAACAGAAGTAGTTGCACGCACGATTTGCGAGATCATTCAGAAGCATCTGGATGGGACGCTCAATCATCCGCAATGCGTTCAGGTTTACTTGCGTGAAACGCCGACGAGTTATTGCATCTACCGACCTAAGTCAAAGGTGGGCCTGCATGATGAGCGTTAGAAAAATTCCCGTCATGGAAATCTTCGGGCCTACTGTGCAAGGAGAAGGCATGGTTATAGGACGGAAGACGATGTTCGTCCGGACAGCAGGCTGTGATTACAGCTGTTCCTGGTGCGATTCCTCGTTTACCTGGGACGGAAGCGGCAAAGATGATATTCGCCTATTAACGGGGCATGAAATTATAGAACAATTAAAGGAAGTCGGCGGCAATACGTTCGAGCATGTGACCATCTCCGGCGGAAACCCAGCGCTTCTGCCGCAATTGAGCGAGCTTATTGATGAATTGCATAAGCAAGATATTAGTGTCGCGCTAGAGACGCAGGGCAGCAGGTGGCAGAATTGGTTTTGGTCGGTAGATGAATTAACGTTATCGCCAAAGCCGCCAAGCTCCGGAATGAAGACGAATTGGGAAGTGCTTGATGAAATTGTCGAGAAGCTAATCAAGAAGTCACGAAGCTTTTGTTTGAAAGTGGTCGTGTTTGATGAATTGGATTTGGAGTATGCCACTTTTGTTCATTTGCGTTATCCGCAGATTCCGTTTTATTTGCAGGCGGGGAACGGCAATCTTGGAGAAACAGAGCCAAAGCACATGCTCCCTTATTTAGTGGAGCGCTATGAATGGTTAATAGAGAAAGTTATGCCGGACCCTAATTTGAAGCGGGTTCATGTATTGCCTCAGCTTCATACATGGGTTTGGGGGAATAAGAAGGGTGTATAGGAGTACGTTTGAGAAGGCACGAAACAGTATGTATGTGAAAATAAGCATAGTATAGGAAGGCGGAAGCAAGCATGAACGGAAGAAGCAAGGAACAACTAGAGGGCGTAACACTGCTCGGCAATCAAGGGGTGGAGTATTTGTTTAACTACTCGCCTGATATTTTGGAGTCATTCGATAACAAACATCCGAACCGCGATTATTTTGTTAAATTTAATTGTCCGGAGTTTACTAGCCTTTGTCCGATTACGGGGCAGCCTGATTTTGCAACGATATATATTTCTTATATTCCGGACTGTAAAATGGTGGAAAGCAAGTCGCTCAAGCTGTATTTGTTCAGCTTCCGCAATCATGGTGATTTTCACGAAGACTGTATGAACATCATCATGAACGACCTTATTGAATTGATGGACCCACGTTATATTGAAGTGTGGGGAAAATTCACTCCGCGCGGCGGCATTTCGATTGATCCTTACTGCAACTGGGGTCGACCGGGCACCAAATACGAGCAGATGGCGGAGCATCGCCTCATGAACCATGACTTGTATCCGGAGAAGGTTGATAATCGGTAAGGGAATAGGGAATAGGGAATAGGGAATAGGGAATAGGGAATAGTTCAGGAATATAGCAGCATGTGCAGACCACCATCTTTGGATAGGCGGTCTGTTTTTTTGCTACATAGAAAAATATTGTATAGTTAGGGTAATTGATTTAGAAGATTGTAAGGGTGGTTAAGTTCATATTGAGGTTACTGGGTTCAATATAAGGATAGGGAGTAGTTAAGTATGAGCGTGCGAGATATTATTGAAAAAATTAAAGGCATACCAGATTGTTTGGTTTTACCACCTAGTGGAACTCCGAATATAGAAGATCATTTAGTATTACCGGAAGATGTACTAGAATTTTATCAGCTTTGCGGTGGTATTCATTTATTTCAACATGCTGCTTATCGGGTAAATATAGTGCAACCTCAAGACTTTGTTCTTGCAAATCCAGTAATTGTAGGAGAGAGGTGTGAGGAAGATATCTCCGCAAACTGGTACATAGTTGCCACTGATGGTAATGGCGACTATTTAACAGTTGACCTTGAGCTAAGTCGCATGGGGAAATGTTACGATAGCTTCTGGGACAGTCATGGTGTTGTAGGGGAATGTCGTGTTATTGCCTTTTCTTTTTTAGAATTAATAGAAAGACTTATTCAGAATAAGGGAGAGTATTGGTACTGGTTAGAAGAAAATTTTGTGTCTTTAGGAGATGCTTATGATAATTGAAAATAATAGTATCCGGTATATTAGCACTGATAAAATGCACGAACAAGTGGAACGAGTTGAGAGGCATTTTCTAATCTGAAATAACCTCTTCAACCCCATATGCCATCTCACTCGCTCTCGCCTCTTAATCTCCGCTGATAAGCAAAATGATTGGTCGGGCCGTGTCCGGAGCCGATTCCGAGCTGATCCTCAATTGCGGCTTGGATGAAGAGTTTGGCAGTTCGGATCGCCTCCATGACAGACTTGCCGCGAGCAAGCTCGGCGGTGATGGCGGCGGAGTAGGTGCAGCCCGTGCCATGCGTATGTCTGGTTGTGATTCGTTTGCTCTCCATATAGTTGAAGCTCACACCATCGTAGATGAGATCAACGATTGGTTCTGACTCCGCAGCGTGGCCGCCCTTTATAATGACATATCGTGTACCCATTTGGATCATACGTCTAGCCGCTTCTTCTCTGTCTCTAAACGTACGGATCGCCATCCTAGCTAGCAGTTCCGCCTCTGGGATATTGGGCGTAGTGACGAGTGCGAGCGGCAGCAGCTGCTGCACGAGGGCTTGCAGCGCTTCCTGCTGCAACAAGGAAGAGCCGCCTTTGGCTACCATGACTGGGTCTATAATCWGATTAGACCAACCATATTGCTGTACTTTAGCTGCGACAATTCGAATGATTTCTCCGTTGAATAACATGCCGGTTTTCACTGCGTCAGGCTGTAAATCCGAGCCGATGGAGTCGAGCTGCTCGCTAATTGCATCATATCCAAGAGGATAAACCCCTTGGACTCCTATTGTATTTTGTGCCGTGACCGCTGTAATAACAGACATGCCATATGTACCAAGCTCCTGAAAGGTTTTCAAATCTGCCTGAATGCCAGCGCCGCCTCCGCTGTCTGAGCCGGCTATCGTCAATGCTTTGAATACGTTCATCATTTGTTCTCCTCCTTAAATTTCCTCCCTAGTTGATAAATGCATCTTCAGCCTTAATATCCGCTGGCAGCAATTCGTTAGCAACCAGCCACTCTCGTACTTTCTCCCATGAAGCAGCATCCTGATAACCAAAAGGTTGATCTCCTGCATCCATCAGCGGCAGTAAAATGTCTAGGCTCTTTGTTTCGATTTCCTTATCCAGCGGCGACGTCTGATCTTCATGCTCGAACAATATCGTCAATGCATGCTCCTTATTCTGTTGAACATATTGTTGTCCCTCGGTGATAGCGTGGATGAACTTCTTATATAGAGC
>NZ_JBFUHJ010000440.1:0-4629 GCF_056402455.1 Paenibacillus sp. P4_A7
CCTTGATCCTCATCGAAATGAGCCATCAAGGTTTTCTTCGTTCTCTTATTTCACCAGATTCCAAATCGCTTGCGCTGTCTCTGCACGAGTGACGCGGTCTTGTGGATTGAAGTACGCACTCTTCTTGCCTTGCATCAATCCCGATTGAATCGCCTGATCGACCGACTCGGTCGCCCAGCCCGATACTTTTCCGCGGTCTTCATAGCTGATCAATCCCACGTTTTCTGTTTTCAGCTCACGCTTGGCGTATGCGGCTGCTCTGACAATCAACACCGCCATTTGCTCGCGGGTAATTTGCGCATCTGGCGCAAACCGCTCATCGGATACCCCTTGCACCAATCCTGCCCCATAAGCAGCCTGAACGGCTTCATAATACCATTTGCTTGCGGCAACATCCTTGAACGGCGCAGCAACTGCTGACGATTCTATTCCGAACGCGCGTACCAGCATCGCGGTAAACTCAGCTCGTGTCGTCTGACCGCTTGGGTTGAATCGGCTGTCATCCACACCCGATACGATATGCTTCGCTGCCAGTGCCTTGATTGTGCTTGATGCCCAATGCGTCGTCGGTACGTCGACAAACGCTTTATTGTATTCCATTACTGCATATTGGCTGAAATGATGCAGCTCTGTAGAGATGACTTTCTTCTCTGCATCTACTGTTCCCCTAACATACTCCCACTTGCGGCTGACTTCATTGTAGTAGTAAATACCGATCAGCCCCACATCTTGCGAAGCAAGATACGGAAGCTCGATATGAACCGTTTGTGGGAATGAGCTTAAGCGTAGCGTCTTGCCTTGACCATTCACAGCATACAACTCAAGCGTATACACAGCTGCTCCTGCTTTCAGCGAGGAATCGCCGGTGTCTGCCGACATAGAACTTGGTATAACCTTCACGATAATCGACACCGCATCCAGTGCTTCTTGCTGTACTTGCTCCTGCAGTGCCTTCAGCACGCTGGAAGGAATCGCAACCGTCGCTTCGCCGGCTTTAACGATTAACATCTCGTCCTGCAGCACTTCGCCTGCATTCATCGGCAGCGACAGCATTTCCTTACCGGACTGAAGCACAATCGTTCCTTTGCTTTGCTTCAATTGCGATTCTGTTACTTGTTGAATAGTCACGACAGACCCACCGCCGTTGCCTGGGCTTGAAGGATTTTCTGGTTTAGGATCAGGAGGAATATCCGTCGCAGCTAGCATCAGGTCATCAACATATACATCACCTGTCAAGCCAGCCTCCGTCAATACCTTCACTTTCAATGAAGCGGTAGCTGAATGAAGCGGATAGATGTCCGGAATACTGTATTCCGCCCAATCCTTCGTCCCTCCAGTTGTCAATGGTCCGTCCTTAGGAACATAAAGCCCAATTTCGTTGCCCTCATAGTCCAACTCAGCGAACTCGACTCTCACACCTTCCGAATCCGAGACTTGAGCTGTCTTCAACCATAGCGACAGTGTGTATGCTTGCTCTGAATCGACACGCGCTCGATAACTTTGTACATAATTTCCCGCTATGCCTGCTGTTATTTTCACACTCGCTTCTCCACTGTGCCGATCATTCAACTCTAACGCTGTGCCTTGTCGATTCCGCCACATGCCAAGCTCGAACCCTGCGTTTCTCAAAAGATTTGCTGGTGGTGCAAATACATTGTCTCCATATCCGCTTGTAATCGAGATGCTGCCTACTTGCGGATACCAGCTGAATTCATTATCGCCTCGGACAACCATCTTCAAGTAGTTCATCCCAGTCGGCACACTGACAGACGATTTAGTTAGCTTATACCAGCCTCTATTTGTCTCAACGCGCTCCGATGTGTCCACTTCAACCTCCGTCCATGTCGATTGGTCGGGAGATACGTAAAAATCTACATAATCCGTCGACCCTGTATAAAGCTGAGCTGAAAATTTGCTAATGGACTCCTTGTGGTAGATAAGATACTCATCCGTATCGGCTGTTCTGGTTAATCTGCTTTCATCGCCATTCGCAATGTCAGGATTAGATCCGTCCAGCCAAATATTAGCTGATTTAGACACAACGTTGTCGTAATTGTTCAAGTCATCCGTCAATGTTCCATATACCGGTAAGTCCTCAAGAAAGACGTCATCGATCCATACGGTTCCCGTTGCACCTGAAGTTGTTCTGACGATAACCCTCACGTTAGGTGCTTGGATTCGAACGCCGTCCAGTGTATGCTTTGTCCAGCCTTGTGTTCCTCCGGTTTCAACCACACCGATCGAATCGGCAATTATGCCGATATCATTCCCATTTGCATCCACCATCATCAATTCAACCCGAACTGCTGACGGGTCTGTGAAGCCGTCTGTTTTCAACCAAAGCGATAAATTATGCTTTTGGGCTGGGTCTGGCGTGGCAATCGCGCTGGAAATCCAATTGCTCGTCGTTCCACCTTCGATTCTAGCGCTGGCGCTGCCGCTATGCTTCTCGCTTGTATCCAGCGCGGCTCCGCGCTGCATTTCCCACAGTCCATTTTCAAAGCTGCTATTATCGATCAGACCGTTATCTGCACCTGCAATATATCCATGCGAAATCTTCATCTGACCTAGCTGCGGATACCAGTTATACTCATTACTTTCTAAAAACACAACCTTCAAATAGTTCGTGCCTGAAGGAATCTGCTGGGATGCCTTCGTAACTGTAAACCATCCACTTGAGGTGTTCTTCTCATTGATATCATTCACAGCGATTGGTGACCAATTCGAATTATCCGGTGAAGCATAAAATGCTACACCAACTGTATTTCCACTATAAAATTTAGCTTCGAAGCTGTTAATGGAGTCGAAGTGATACACAATGTACTCATCATTTTCTGACGTTCTCATTAACCGGCTGTCGTCTCCATCGGCTACCTGAGTATTCGAGCCATCGAACCAGAAATTAGCCGATCTTTCAAAGATGTGATCAAAGCTCACCAATTCGTCTATCAATTCTTCACTGGTAGATTTGTCTGTAAGTACTGCTTCGTCAACCCATACCGACCCGGTAACGCCAGGAAGTGTCTTAACGATAACTCTGATCCCGGAAGCGGAGGTCTGTATATTCGGTATCTCGTATTTCATCCAGCCCGTCGTGCCACCTGCAGAGATCGATTGCGGGTACACACCTATATCAAATCCGTTGGCGTCTACTTGCATCAGTTCCACCTTAACGCCATTAGGCGTGGACACGTTGTCCGCTCTCAACCAGACACTGAAGGAGTACTCGTTCTGACTACCTATTCTTGCCACKGCGCTTTCTACATAGGCTTGTGAGCCTTCAGCGGTAAGCTTCGCGCTTTGCCCCTTGCGCCGTATAAATGAATCCAGAACGGCTCCTTTATGAACAGGCCAAAGTCCTTGCTCGAAGCCGCCGTTAGGAAGGACATTGGATTGGTCTGCCGTTTCAGTATACGTATAACCTAACGGAAGCTTGTATATTTTCCCTTCTCCCGGCAAGAAACTAGCTGACACCGTATTCTCGCCAGAGTCGAATACCGGGGTGACCTCGTTGCCTTCTGATGCAGCTGTGATTTCTTTGATTGCACTAGCATCAAGAGTAGGGTCCAATTGGAATGTCACTGTTTTCGATTCGTTCAAGGATTTATTGACGACCATTACATAATTGGAGCCATTAGCCTTGTTGGAGAAATACGTAAGAATGAGATTGTCATTCTGATTTTGCGGAAGCATGATGAAATCTTCCGGAACTGTTTTTGTTCCTTTTTGTGCCTCACCTTGATGATATACATATTTCGCATCCAAATGAATAAGTGTACGACCTAGGTTCTTCATATCGGCATTAAATTGTTTGACAGGTTCGTAGAAATCCGTCTTTTTGCCTTCGATATCGATTATTCCTTCTTCAAATGTCTCTGTTTGAGATAGCGGAGTCCACCAAGTGAACCAAATCGGATTTTTAATACCATACGACAATAAAGTATATACGTTATAACGCATCTCATCTGTATTCGGTCTTCTGTATACGTTAGGTATGCCGAAGGATTGCAAGTAACCAGAAGTTTCCAGACCATATTTCAGTCCCGCTTCTTTAATATGCTCAAGGGTGACATAGTAGTCTTCACTTACACCATCGGACGGAGATGCTGGAAACGGATAAAAGTCAAACGATAGAAGCTTCAGGTTCGAAGCGCCCACCGAATTAATCCAACCTTCCACATAACCCTTATAGTTAGGAATCGCCCATGTCTTCGGCAATAGATTCACCGAAGGATTACGTTCCGGGTCCAATTGAAGTACCTTATTATAGACAACTGCGAAATCTTCTAATTCACTTGGCGTAGGTTCGTCTTTAATATAGTAGCCATAGGTTGCAGGATGATCCTTATAATCGTTGACCATTTCTTCAAGCTCTTCATCGGTAAGATCCAATATCTTTCTTGTGCGCGCATCGGAAACCTGCACCTTTAAACCTACAGATTGTGCCAAGTCAAGCATTCTCCTATTTTCCTCAACCGTATCTAAGTCCGTTGAAGATACATTCTGAATATAATCAATGTTTGCATCCTTAATATAGCTGTATTGCTCTTCGTTCGTGAACGCCTCGACGGGTGGCCAGAAGATGCCGATCGGAAATGTCTCCTCCTCAAGACTGGCATTTCCATTGGC
>NZ_JBFUHJ010000441.1:0-4620 GCF_056402455.1 Paenibacillus sp. P4_A7
GGACTACTATTAGGGGTTATTGTCGGGGCCATTTTTTATGGTAACCCAACCATCGAAAGTTATTTGAAACCAGTGGGAGACATTTTCATTCGTTTGATTAAAATGATTGTCGTTCCCATAGTCGTTTCCTCTCTTATTGTCGGAGTAGCAGGAGTAGGAGATATTAAAAAGCTTGGAAGACTTGGAGGGAAAACTCTTCTTTATTTTGAAATCGTGACGACGATTGCTATTATTTTCGGCTTGGTCATAGCGAATATCTTTCAGCCTGGAGCCGGAATCAATATGGCTGGACTAGCTAAGTCAGATATTACGAAATATGTCGAAGCGACAAAAAATGTGACCAGTCACAGCTTTGCCGACACATTTGTCAATATCGTTCCGAAGAACATTTTTGAATCATTAGTAGCCGGTGACATGCTGGCCATCATTTTCTTCTCTGTATTGTTTGGTTTGGGCGTTGCCGCGATTGGCGATAAAGGAAAGCCGGTTTTATCCTTTTTCCAGGGCGTTACCGAATCGATGTTTTGGGTGACGAACCAAATTATGAAATTTGCGCCGATCGGTGTATTCGGATTGATTGGTGTAACCGTATCCAAATTCGGTGTCAGCTCTTTGATTCCTTTGGGGAAATTGGTATTTGCTGTGTATATCGGCATGTTCCTGTTTGTAGTTATCGTGCTTGGCTTGATTGCTAAACTTTGTGGTATAAGTCTTATGGCAATTGTGCGCATATTAAAAGATGAGCTCATTCTGGCTTACTCTACAGCAAGCTCGGAAACGGCACTTCCTAAGATGATGGAAAAAATGGAGAAGTTCGGTGTACCGAAGGCAATCACGTCATTTGTCGTCCCTACGGGATATTCGTTTAATTTGGACGGGTCCACGTTATATCAAGCGATAACTGCATTATTTATTGCACAAATGTATGGGATCCATATGTCGATTAGCTCTCAAATCATGTTGATGYTTGTCTTGATGCTCACTTCAAAGGGAATTGCTGGCGTGCCAGGCGCTTCGTTTGTCGTCCTGCTTGCCACACTCGGATCCGTCGGGATTCCGCTTGAAGGTCTAGCTTTTATCGCAGGTATTGATCGTATTCTGGATATGGCCCGGACAGTAGTCAATGTCATTGGCAATTCTATTGCCGCGGTGGTCATGGCTAAATGGGAAGGCCAGTATGACAAGGAAAAAGGAAAGAAATATTTAGAGTCCGTCAAGAAGGCTGCGTAAGAAAATAACGAGGGGGAAACAACAATGACAACAGCTGAGCAAAGGGTGGAAAAAGATTTTCTTGGCTCTAAGGAAGTGCCGTCCGACGCCTATTATGGCATTCAAACAGTGCGCGCAGTAGAAAATTTCCCAATTACCGGCTACCGTATACACGAAGAATTGATACGTGCGATGGCAACCGTTAAACATGCGGCTGCTGCAGCGAACATGGAAATTAGGCAGTTGAATCCGCAGATTGGGCAGGCAGTTGTGCAAGCGGCACAGGAAATTATGGACGGTAAATGGCATGATCAATTTATCGTCGATCCGATACAAGGCGGAGCAGGTACCTCAATCAACATGAATACCAATGAGGTCATCGCGAACCGGGCGATCGAGATTCTCGGGGGAATCAAAGGCGATTATTTTAAAGTAAGTCCTAATTCGCATGTGAATATGGCCCAATCGACCAACGACGCTTTTCCAACGGCGATTCATATTGCAACACTTTCTTTAATTGAGAAGCTGCTAGTGACGATGGAGGAGATGCTCACAGCGTTTCGTAAAAAAGCCGTGCAATTCGACGGGGTTATCAAAATGGGGCGGACGCATCTTCAGGATGGCGTGCCGATCCGACTAGGGCAGGAATTTGAGGCCTACAGCAGAGTACTCGAGCGCGATATCAAGCGGATAAAACAAACTCGCGGCCATCTGTATGAAGTTAACATGGGTGCAACAGCCGTTGGAACCGGCCTGAATGCTGATCCCCGCTACATTAAGCGGGTTGTGGAATTGCTCGCTGAGCTCAGCGGGCTGCCGCTTACCAATACTGATCACCTGGTGGACGCAACTCAAAATACAGATGCCTATACCGAAGTGTCAGCCGCATTGAAAGTTTGCATGATCAACATGTCTAAGATTGCCAACGACTTACGATTGCTCGCTTCAGGACCGCGTGCTGGGCTCGGGGAGCTGAATCTGCCTGCACGGCAACCCGGTTCGTCCATCATGCCAGGCAAGGTCAATCCGGTCATGGCTGAGGTCGTCAATCAGGTAGCGTTCCAGGTCATCGGGAATGACCATACGATTTGTCTTGCCTCCGAAGCGGGGCAGCTCGAGCTTAATGTGATGGAGCCTGTGCTTGTGTTCAATTTGCTTCAATCGCTCAGTATGATGAATCAAGTCTTCAAAGTTTTCCGTGTACATTGTTTGGAAGAAATCGAAGCGAACGTAGAGCGCTGCAAAGAGTATGTGGAGAAAAGTGTTGGGGTCATTACCGCGCTCAACCCGCATCTGGGCTATGAAGTCGTAGCAAGGATCGCGCGTGAAGCGATTCTAACGGGGCGTCCAGTTCGGGAGTTATGCCTATTATATAATGTCTTAACGGAAGAGGAGCTCCAAATTATTCTCGATCCATATGAAATGACGAACCCAGGTATCGCAGGAGCGGAGCTATTTGACAAGTACTAAAGAGGAACATGCAGAAATCGTTTCACAAAAGTAAAGGGAGAGTGTAAAAACAATTCATCGGTGCTGGATGATCAGATCAAGGTATTAGTAAGGTGTGGGGATGAAAGTGCTTACACCATTTGTGTTGTCCAACTCGTACAACTAATGAAGAAAGAGTGATCATGTGTGGAAAGCACCTCTCTTAGCGTAGATTAGGCGTGACTACTTATGACTCGGACTGTAAAGAACAGCAATGTTTGGATAACACAACGAAGGGGATGGATAAGTATGGAAGCCAAGATGCAGCAGTTGAAAATAGGTATGATAAGTAATAATTTGCCCGTAACCCAGTTAGTCAAAATTGCATTAGAACGGAAGGAAGGGGTACTTGCTTCCTCAGGAGCCTTACAAGTAAACACAGGCAAATATACCGGGCGTTCCCCAAAAGATAGGTTCATTGTCCAAGAACCTTCCGTAATGGATCACATAGATTGGGGGGCTGTGAATCAACCCATCTCACAACTTCAGTTCGAGCGGCTCTACAAAAAAGCGCAAGACTATATGTTGGATAAGGATTTGTTTGTATTCGACGGTTATGCCGGGGCGGATTCGGAATATCAGTTACCCATTCGCATTGTGAATGAATATGCGTGGCACAATTTATTTGTCCGGCAGCTTTTTGTTCGTCCGACACAGGAAGAATTGCAAACCCACAGTGCGGAGTTCACCGTGATCGCACTGCCGGGCTTAAAAGCTGATCCAGAAGTGGACGGTACGCGCTCTGAAACGTTTATCTGCCTTTCCTTTGAAAGGAAATTGGTTCTCATCGGAGGGACTGAGTATGCTGGAGAGATGAAAAAATCGATTTTTAGCGTTCTGAATTATATGCTCCCTTTCAGGGACGTTTTTCCGATGCATTGTTCAGCTAATGTGGGCGAGAAAGACGACGTTGCTTTATTCTTCGGGTTATCCGGAACAGGAAAAACGACGCTTTCCGCTGATGCAAACCGCCGCTTGATTGGGGATGATGAACATGGTTGGACCGATCAAGGGGTCTATAACTTTGAAGGTGGATGTTATGCCAAGTGTGCCAATCTATCCGAAGAAAAGGAACCTCAAATTTGGCAGGCTATTCGATATGGTTCGGTTTTAGAAAATGTCGTTCTGGATCCAGAGACAGGCATAGCGGATTATAACAATACTCGGACGACTGAAAATACGCGAGCCGCTTATCCAATCGAAATAATTCCTGGTGCAGTCATCCCAGGGAAGGCGGGTCATCCGAACGTCATCATTTTCTTAACAGCTGATGCTTTCGGCGTGCTGCCTCCTATTTCGAAGCTCACGAAGGAACAGGCGATGTATCACTTTTTGTCAGGGTATACTTCGAAGTTGGCAGGTACCGAAAGAGGAGTATCGGAACCGGAGGCGACATTTTCCACTTGCTTTGGGTCGCCTTTCCTTCCGCTCCATCCAACTGTGTACGCAAAGCTTTTGGGAGATAAAATTGAGGAGCACCAAGTTAAAGTGTATTTGGTTAATACTGGGTGGTCCGGCGGTCCCTACGGTGTAGGAAAGAGGATGAACTTAACTTTCACCCGTGCGATGGTATCCGCTGCTTTGAATGGAAGTATCGAGCAAGCGACATTTACGGCCGATCCGATCTTTGGTGTGCTCTGTCCCGATTTCGTAGAGGGTATTCCTAGCAATGTTCTTGTTCCCAGTCATACTTGGCAGGATCAAGAAGCGTATAAGAAGGCCGCTTTGGATTTGGCTGAACGGTTTACTCGCAATTTTGAGAAATTTTCTAATATGGAAAAAGAAATTATTACTGCTGGTCCAATTAAGGGAAATCAATAGTTGAGTAAATGAAGGGCTGCCGCGTGGCCAATGTCATTTAGTTAAGGCGCAGGTCCAAATATCAAGAAAAAGAGCAGGTTATCGAAAAAGATAGCCCGCTCT
>NZ_JBFUHJ010000442.1:0-4605 GCF_056402455.1 Paenibacillus sp. P4_A7
TAATAGAATGACTTTACGATTAATACCGGAAGTGAGTAATGTCAGGAAAGGGCCTGAAATCGCAACAACTAAAGAAAATATACTTACAAGCCACCCTGCCTGAGAAGTCGATATGTTGAATTTTTTAGTTACTTGGGGTAAAACACCTATAATACCCATTTCCGTTGTGATAATGCCGAATACGCCTAAAGCTAGAATAATGATAAGCAAAGAGTTTTCCTTTTTCATTTAAAATGTTCGCTCCCATTCATATTTACATATTTAGAAATATAGATATATACGAAGAAAAAAAAGACCTCCTCTCTTTTTATAAATTCTTATTGATATACTCTGAAAAATCCTGTATTGTCTTTTCGTTCCGACGATAGTACGTCCATTTTCCTATCCGTTCAGATTCCAACAAACCAGCTTTCTGCATAGTCAACAAATAACTAGAGATAACAGACTGTGCAAGTCCCGACCTAGCCTGAATATCTCCCACRCAAACACCAATTCGAAAATTGAGGCCTTGTTGTAAATAAGAATTTTCATCAAAAAATTCCTCTGGATTCTTTAACCAAAGCATAATTTGACTACGAGTCTCATTAGACAAAGCTTTATAAATCAATATAGGTTCCATACAGATTATTATATCTACTTTTATAGATTTGTAAATATCAAAACAAATTATATAACGGAATCCGATTAATTGACTATAAATTTACCAAAATCCAATTGTTCTATTTCATCCAAAGTTAAATCCTTAATTTTGTTTTTACCTTCAGGGCTGTCTAATTTAATTCCTTTTTTATTAATATATTGAACCAATTCTTTCATACGTGCCTCGTCAATATCTTTTATATCATACTTGCCATTAATTTCCCCTAAAATAATACCAATGACCTCGCTAGCTAATGAAGTATTTGGTTGAATTCTAGCACTACCATATGCTGCACCAGTAGCACCTACGTTTTTTCCAGAAACAATTACATTACTATATTCTTTCGAAAGAAAGGCACGTAAAGGTATTCCATATCTATCAGGGTCACCTTTCCGAAAACCCCATTGATTCGTTCGAATTCCTTGCAAATCAATTGGATAACCTGCCACACTTACATTATCCCAAAACATTTTTCCACTCATAATGTCTGAAGCCTGAAGTATGTACTCTGTCYCATAACGATCATAATCACGGATATATAAGTAGTTTGGATAGCCATTTACTTCAGCATTTTCCCAGCCTGGCAATTCTGTTTGAAGGTGTTTCAATATTAAATCTGTTTCTTTCTTCCCCTTTTCTAATGCCTCATTCACACTTGCTTCACTTGAAGGATCTACATCAAAAATTAATAGGGCATTTATCGCAGCATCACCATCTAGCTGATTAATAATGTTTAATCCTCGCAAAAACAATTTTTCTTCTGTCGCTTTATAACTTTTCCCTACATTACCAAATCCCCAAGTAAAGGTATCCGTGACAGTCGTTGTATCGCCATACTTTAAATCAATTTCTTTCCGGCTTAACTTATGAACCTCGTTTTTAAAAACCTTCCAGTCCACATTGCGGAACTTCATCATTAGAGTCGCGGTCATATGATCCTTTTCCCCACCAAACACACTTTCAATACCGGGAATTCGCTCAATACCTAGTTTACTAGTTATAGCGGCAAAGTCTGTATTTTCAACAAAATACTTTGCCGTTAATGTCTTCTCTTGCCCATCTTTTGTACTATATGTAATAGACTCCACTTTATTAATCGATGCTGAGGAAGGATCTTGAACGATCTTTAGTTCATTAATTGAGATGCCAGACTCAACAGAAATCCCTTTTAGAAGAGAGTCAAAATATTGATTAAACTCTTTCGCGTCGCGTATTTTACCACTCTTATATTCATCGAATAATGTTTTCACTTGCCCTTGCAATAGCGTCTTTCCCCTATCATCTTCGGGTTCATCTAGAAACTGCATTTCACCTTGAATAAGCTGACCACCCAGTTGTTCCCTAGGGTCAAGAATGACTACTGACAGTCCTTCCTCCATTKCGGCTTTCGCTAAATAAACACCTTCTAATTCAGAACCAATGATTACAACGTCCGGACTTTTAGGATCAAAGGTTTTGTTTACTGAAGTAGGATTATTTGGTTCGGGGGTTTTGTTTACTGAGGCAGGGGTATTATCACTACAAGCGGAAAGAATTGAAATTAATAAAATAGATAACAGTAAAAATGTGTAACGTTTCATAATCGAGTCTCCTAGAAATTTGATATTATGTATTATCTAATCATTCTATCAAGCCTCTCATAAAATAGGTAGAAATAATTATCTCTTTTCTTTACAAATACTCACATGAGAATTGAAATCCAACTCCGTTACACTTGCGTCAGCAGTATATTTGATTTTCATTCCAATTTCTCTGAACAACTTAGGTTGAAAAAGTATATTTAATAATAAAAAAACGCCCGCCCTATTATAGGACAAGCGTAAATGATTATGCAATATCGAGCCCTGAATCCAGCGCCCTTTCCTCTGCCTGATGTTTGYGGTGTACCCTGGATGATAGAATGATACTGAACTCATACAGTATAATCATTGGAATCGAAACTAAGATATCCGAAATAAAATCGGGCGGAGTTACAAGCGCAGCGATAAGGACAAGGATCATGTATGACACTTTCCGCATTTTCTTCAACCTTCTGGGAGTCAAAATGCCCAGTTTCGTTAAAAACAGAACGACAACAGGAAGCTCAAATAATAGAGCCATCGGAGTGATTATATTGAACATAAAAGTGAAGTACTGCGAAATGCCATACGTCTCGTTTAGTCCCATGTTTCTCGAAACACTGGAAGCAAAGCTGAATGCCATCGGAAAAATAATAAAATACGCAAAAGCGGCTCCAAGCAAAAACAAAAATACCGCACCTGGTATATACTTGATCGTCGCTTTCTGTTCATTTACGCGAAGACCCGGGCGGACGAAGTCCCACAGCTGATACAAAATAAAGGGCATCGACACGGTAATTGATACGAGTAGAGCGCACTGCATGTAAATGCTGATCGCATCCCAGGGTGAAAAGGCATTCCATTCAATACTTTTGGCAGGCTGCACATTTTTCAAGTATGACAATATCGGATTGACTGCCAATAATCCACCTACGAGAGTCAAGACGATAACAATCAGGCACAAGGCGATTTTTTTTCGTAGATCTCTCAAATGCTCGACAAGAGACATGTCCTTTTCAATATGCATGCATATCACCAACTCCAAACCTCATAATTGGTAATCCCAGCGATCAGTCCTGAATTCTTGCTGACGATAGCGTAGGGTCACTCTTGGATTCCACTGCTGGCGGCGAATCGTTGTTACTACCGACCGATTTTCTAACCGGCTCATCATCCATTACATCCATGATGCCGCGAGTACCTTTTTTGAACTCGCTCAGCGTTCTGCCAACAGCTTTACCCAGTTCAGGAAGCTTGCTCGGTCCAAACATAAGCAGTGCTAACAATAAAATCAATATAAGCCCTGGAATCCCAATACTTGCCATGAAAATCCCTCCAATAAATTAGAATGTCATGCGATTCTTTTTTGAATTAATATTCCAGCTCATGAATTTGGCCGATCGGAGGAGGTTTCCATCCAAGGTGCCTCGACCTCGATCATTTCTGTAACGTGACATGGTCTAACTTCTCGTTATTCTCATCAATACCATACACTTCTCCTTTTCTACCTGTTTAAACCGTTAGCGCAAGTGATGCTCTCCATCCCGGAAATTCGTTCTCGATCACGCTTCTCACTTGATTAATCTTCCAATGTAAGTGCTCAGCATCCGTCATGTAATCCATACTAGGCTCCCAACCTAAACGGGAATCCGACTCTACAAGGGGAATGACCGCTTGAGCATTCGCAATCTCGTTTTCGGCCAGCGTTTGCATTTCCTCCAGAATAGCAAGTGCTTTGCTCGAATCCGGTTCTATTAGCAGCCTTTGCTTCAACAGCCACCATTGCTTCACATGAATCGCCGTCTGCACCGCATGTGCGATAAATTGACTGATTCCAAGCTGCTTCATCGCCTGCCCCCACTTCCGCTCTGGCGTTAGCGTTATTGCCCTCTTCATCGCTTCGTTACCTTGAACCATCAGCTCCAGCATACGTTGCAAGCTTCTTGTCTCCACTTGATACCGTGAAACTCCTAATGACTGACGTGAGGTGTCTATTGGCTTATAGGTCGTAAATACGATCTCATTACCGAACATCGCATGCCAGGCGACCGGCATTTTCACCTCATTCTGGAATACGAATGGGTAGGAAGAACCGACTCGGAATGGACCATACTGGTCTTCAATGGTTGGAATATAGTGTTTGATCGCTTCACTCCAGCTCCGCCACGCTTCCAAGACATGATCAAGCGCTTCACGGCTGAAATCGCGTATGGCAATCGCTTCGAATATTTGTTCTGGAGGAGGACTGGGCTGCCAATAGGTCCATTTCGTAATATCACTGACAAAAGATGGCATCCAGCCGTAGTGATGGCTTTCCATCAGACCCGACAGCCCCCAATCCGCATTCGCTTGCAATAGAGAGGAATGCCGATTCGCCCACTGATAAGGTACGGGCTGATAGGGGAT
>NZ_JBFUHJ010000443.1:0-4604 GCF_056402455.1 Paenibacillus sp. P4_A7
GCTGGCTGTCCTTAGTACGAGAGGACCGGGATGGACGTACCGCTGGTGTACCAGTTGTTCCGCCAGGAGCACCGCTGGGTAGCCAAGTACGGACGGGATAAGCGCTGAAAGCATCTAAGCGTGAAGCCCCCCTCAAGATGAGATTTCCCAGTATGTAAGACCCCTTGAAGACGACGAGGTTGATAGGTTCGGGGTGGAAGCGCAGCAATGCGTGGAGCTGACGAATACTAATCGGTCGAGGGCTTATCCTAAATAAGGTTTGCATGGACCCATACATCCGGCAAACAAACAGCTAAGGTTCAGTAAGAYAACTTTCGTATCCAGTTTTCAGGGCGCAAAAATGCCCAAGAAAATATTAATGTAGTAACTTAAATTCCTTGTGATGCAAGGTTTTTTTGTTTTATAGGGGAGAAATAGGCGGGCYATCTGCATCTTTTCAATATCTGCATTTCTGTTTTGCAGAATGAAGTGGAGTTATTTTGAGCTGAAATCTGTTATTGCAGCGTTTGAGCCATATGAAGTGCTTGATACATGACTTGTGCCAAGCTGGGAGGGGATTTTACGCCTCTTCCAGCTTATTCTTTTTGCACATTTTCACACTTATAGTCGACTGATGCTAGGAGCTTTGTCCATATAATAGTAATAAACAGCTATTATACCGATAAGTAAAACTAACGTAGAAGTGAAGCTTCCCTCAACCCCGAAGGAGCCGCCTGACAGTGCGTTAGGACCATTATTAATCGTCTGCAGCAGTGAAGGAACGGTATCGGTTCCCGAAACGCTAAAACCATAAACATATCCTTGGAAATAGTTCCATGTAAGATGCAGACCAATAGGCATCCATAGCCCGCCCGTCAGCTCACGCGCAAGTGCTAACAGTAATCCTGCTAGAAAGATGTTAAGTAACGGGAACGGGGAATCTAAGATCCCAGGGTTAGAGCCGTGTAATAGTGCGAACAAGATTGAACTGGTGATAATGGCAGCCGTACTGCCGTAATGATGCTTTAATAGTCCTTGTACGTAGCCGCGTGATAGAATTTCCTCGGAAAGTGCCACGCCCGTAAATAGCAGAAAGCCTTTTAATAATGAAATGTTTACCTCTCGGTTAAAGCCGATCCATTCCCATTCAATACCTCCTAATGCCCAAATAAGCACACTAGATAGAGAAATGAGAATAGCTCCAGTAAGCAGGCCTTGAATAGTAAAGACGACTGCGCCACGTTGCTTAATACCGAGGGCCCAGCCCTTTTTTCGCTCGAAAAACGCGTACATCAAAAATATGGCCACGATAAAACCGATCATTTGTGCATAGATCAGTGTTCCACTGCTTGCAATATTTTCGAATTTGGAAGTGGAAAAGCCAGTTACAAGAAAATAACCGATTAATGCCAAAATAATAAATACAAACATAATAACCATCAGCAGCAGCAATTTACCGATGATTGATGCAATGGTTTTAATTAGGTTCACCTCTCTTTGATTTGTTAATTGCATTATAGATGCCCATTTAAAAATATGTCAATTTTGTTTTAATTTAACTCTTTGTTAAATCGACCTGTTCCCATGGTAATATATGATTTAGTTCGCTAAGATACGATCATACTTATAACAATCGGTATTATTTCTTATATAAATGCGAGAATATCGAAATGATCATGCCAAGCGGGTAAATATATAGATTACGAGGAGAAGAGATAATGAAGATATCAGCCTTATTGCGTGAGCCCAAACAACGTAAATTATTGTTTAGTGCGGGTCTGAGCTGGCTGTTTGATGCAACGGAGGTTGGGATGATCTCCTTCATAGTTACAGCACTGGCTGTTGAATGGCATTTGGGTGCACAGCAGGTAGGACTAGTAATGGCAATTAATTCGATTGGTATGGCGGTAGGTGCTGCGATATCTGGATTACTTGCTGACCGATATGGGAGAAGAGCGATACTGATTTGGACGCTGCTTATTTTCTCCATAGCAAGTGGCTTATCAGCATTGGCAACTAGTTTTGTCGTACTATGTGTGCTGCGTTTCATAGCTGGATTCGGCCTTGGCGGAGAGCTGCCGGTTGCAACTACGCTCGTTTCTGAGTCAGTTCCTATAAAAGATAGGGGACGTGCAGTCGTTCTACTTGAAAGCTTTTGGGCATTTGGTTGGATTGCTGCGGCACTGATCGCCTACTTCGTTATTCCTGAATATGGATGGCGTATGGCCTTTGTGATCGGTACACTGCCAGCTTTCTATGCTTTATATCTTAGGAGAGCCATTCAAGACTCACCAACCTTTAATAAGCAGCAAAGTCGAAACCTTTCTATTAAGGAACGAGTGGCCTCGGTGTGGTCTGTAAAATACCGTAAGTCGACTATTACATTATGGATCTTATGGTTTACCGTAGTTTTTTCGTATTATGGTATGTTCCTGTGGCTCCCATCTATCATGCTGCTAAAAGGCTTTGATCTCGTAACAAGCTTTCAATATATACTGATCATGACGCTGGCGCAGATTCCAGGCTATTTTACCGCAGCATACTTTATTGAGAAGTTCGGTCGCAAATTCGTGCTTGTTGTTTATTTGCTGCTAACTGCGGTAAGTGCGGTGTGGTTTGGAAATGCGGAGACGGAAGGAATACTAATCGCTTCTGGAATTTGCCTATCCTTCTTCAACCTTGGAGCATGGGGAGGCATGTATGCCTACACGCCAGAGTTATATCCTTCTACCGTACGTGCTACCGGAGTCGGACTTGCTGCATCGTTTGGACGAGTTGGAGGGGTAATCGGTCCATTTCTAGTTGGTATGTTAGTAGCACGCGAAACAGCAATCACCACGGTGTTTATGATGTTTTTTGTTACAATTGTAATTGGAGCCCTTACTGTTCTATTCTTTGGAAAAGAAACTAAGGGTACGGACCCTGATAGAGATACGGCAGCAGAGACAGGTTAGTTATCTTCATTGTAGTAGGAAAGCAGGCTCATCATGAGAATCAATAAATACATAAGTGAAACAGGATTTTGTTCAAGGCGTGAAACCGATCGTTTAATCGAAGCAAAAAGAATTACGATAAATGGTGTAGTATGTGAGGTGGGGGATGATGTAGACCCCAAGGATATTGTACTTTTAGATGGGGAACCAATTCCAATTAAAGCAGAACCCGTCTATCTCGCACTCAATAAACCAATAGGGATTACGTGCACCGCATCCAAAGAAGTAGCTGGCAATATTATCGACTTTATTAACTATCCCACGAGAATTTTTGCCATCGGCAGATTAGATAAAGCATCAGAGGGTCTAATTTTATTAACGAACGATGGAGATATTGTCAATAAAATGATGCGTTCAGAAAATGGTCATGAAAAAGAGTACATGGTGACAGTGGACAAGCCGATTACTCAGCCATTTATAGAAGAGATGTCTAGCGGTGTGCCTATCCTTGATGTGATAACGAAGCCCTGTGAAGTTTTTCGAATAAACGACTATGAGTTCCGGATTATTTTGACACAGGGTCTAAATCTACAAATTAGGAGAATGTGCAAAGCTCTAGGATATAGGGTGCTGAGGCTTGAGCGAGTTCGAATTATGAATATTACTATTGATGAATTAGATAAAGGGCAGTGGAGAGAATTGGCAGACGATGAATTAATAGCACTCTTCGCCCTTCTGCAGTAGTTGGCAACTATAATGGCAATTAGTATATAGATACAACAGGCAAAGCAATGTTTAATGGGAAGATGTGGACATCTGCATCTATCTTCGAAGACGGGCATGCTATAGTCGGGTATGTTGTAAAAGGTATCGCATAAAATGGAATGATAGACAGCAGTGGTGGAGTTGTATTTAAAGTAAATGAACCGAACAATCGTAATTTTAATGTTACGGGGAAAGAACAACATACAGGCGACATGCCGACAATTGATGAGGAAGAATTGGACCCGACTTATTATAAAAGAACAAATGGCCGCACGGAGGATGTAACGCCTGAAGGAAAGTTCAATCCGAAGAAACCGGTCACTAGGGCACAGATGCTAACTATTCTAGATAAAATGATTAAGCACTATGTGGTTAATGAGGAGACCCTGCAATAATTCATGAATGATAAGAGTGATATATCCAAGTCTATTAGTAGCATTAACTTTAAAAGAGAAGGCGACATCGTACTAGAGGATAAGAAGATTAAGTTTGTGTATGTGACACCGAAAGTGAAGGCCTATATTCATACGGCTCCTAGCTTTGACGGTTATATCATGACGGGTTACTAAAGAAGAAGCGGATAACAGGAGTATCTCTAATTAGGGGTGCCCCTGTTTATCTTTATTAGGTTTATAGATAGGGAATTTAATGTTTTTAAAAAGAATTTMAAAAAAGACTTGCATTARTAGGCGAATACATGGTATATTMTTATTCCGGCCAAGAAACAYACCGGAACAAACGAGAAACAAACKAGAATAAGATTGCTCTTTGAAAACTGAACAACGAGTATTAAACTGCCCTAACGATCCTAACGGATCATTAGAAAAAGCGATAAAAGATTGAGCAAGTCAAACACCAATTTGGAGAGTTTGATCCTGGCTCAGGACGAACGCTGGCGGCGTGCCTAATACATGCAAGTCGAGCGGA
>NZ_JBFUHJ010000444.1:0-4597 GCF_056402455.1 Paenibacillus sp. P4_A7
GTACACCGTATCAACCGCTCCAGCATGATCGCATCGAAATCGTAACATCTCTCTTGTTAATGGTCTTGTCCCCGCTCTCCATACGCCTATCCGTGCAGGGGTCGCGTTTTGCAGCTCTTCAAGCAACTCTGCGGAACGCGGGTTCGGAATGTTGGACTTTCTATCATACACCGTGGACAAAGTATCTGACGCCATCTGATCCGATGTCACTCGAGATTGAATTGCGAGTTCTTGTACAGATTTCGTATTCGCATGATCAGACAAAGTCGTAATACGTTGTTGAAGCTCGTTCATAATTCTATCGGTCAATTCTTGTATATCTAATGAAATCATGATCTCATCTCACCCCGCCTATTACAATTTATTGAAACAAGGTAGGATCTCCAGCATCTGCGGTTAGCTTTCCATTCATCATAATGCCCATTTTCTCTAGCCATCCCTCAAATGCAGGAGCTGGTCTTCGACCAAGTGTTTCTCTTAATGTCGCGATATCATGAAAACTGGTCGATTGATAATTCAGCATGCAATCGTCTGCCATAGCAACTCCGATAATAAAATTAACACCTGCCGTCGTAAGTAGCACCGACAAATTATCCATGTCATTCTGATCGACTTTCATGTGATTCGTATAGCAGACATCCACACCCATCGGGAGCTGATGCAGCTTACCCATGAAGTGGTCTTCCAAGCCTGCACGGGTAACTTGTCTGCTGTCGTACAAATATTCTGGACCGATAAAACCGACAACGGTATTTACGATAAAGGGACGGAATCTTCGGGCTAAACCATAACAGCGTGCTTCTAATGTGACTTGATCTATACCAAAATGGGCTCCTCCGGACAGCTCTGAGCCTTGTCCCGTTTCAAAATACCAGTGATTCGGTCCAGCCGATGTCCCTTCGCTACGAATTAACGCATCCGCTTCGTTCAATAAAGCCAGGTCGATACCGAACGATTTATTCCCAGCCTGCGTTCCCGCAAGACTCTGAAACACCAAATCCGCTTGACCGCCTTGCCTAATGGCTCTCATTTGAGTAGTGATATGGGCTAGAACGCAGTTTTGTGTCGGAATGCTCCATTTATTCATTACTTCTTTAGTCATATTCATAATAGCCTTAACGCTATCCATCGTATCGATAACCGGGTTAATACCGATAACAGCATCGCCAATACCATAACTTAAAGCTTCAAATAAAGCTGCTTGGATCCCAGTCACGTTATCCGCAGGATGATTAGGCTGAGCTCTACCAGCCAGCACACCTCTCTGTCCAATTGAAATATTACAATGAGTAATGACTTCAATTTTTGATGCGGCTTGGATAAGATCAAGATTACTCATAACTTTGGTGACAGCCGCAATCATCTCACTCGTTAATCCCCTAGAAAGTCTTCTAATTTCATCGTTACCGGTCGTGGACGCAAGCAAATATTCTCTTAATTCCGCAACCGACCAATTTCGAATTTCAGCATATATTTTTTCATTTATATCTTCTTCGATCACCCGGGATATTTCATCCTCCTCAGGTGGGAGAAGGGGATTTTCTCGAATTTCAGATAGCGTCGTTTCCGCAATAACCCATTTGGCAGCCATACGCTCTTTTGCATTCTCAGCTGAAATGCCTGCCAATTGATCACCTGATTTCTCTTCGTTCGCCTTAGCCAGTACTTCTTTTAAATGACGAAATTGATAGGTTTTACCCAAAACGATTGCTTTAAGATTCATACATGTCCCTCCTAGCCGCTATGAAAAGCCAGCGTCTTCACAATAACCGGAATCATCTTATTCTGGATCGGTTCACCTAAATCCAAATAATCGCCAAAATCTACCTTAATTTGATCAATACAAAGAATGGATAACTGTCCGGATGACCTAAGCTGCAAGGCTTGTCCCAACGATTTCCCCATATCATTCTCGCACAATACGATAAGTAGGCTGCATTGCGGAACCAGACGCTGATAATGAGAGACAAGCGATTCTGAAAGCTGGTGTATAATCTCGTAAGTTACTTCCTTCATCATAGGGATAAATAAGGAAAAGGGTGGACTTACGTCTGCATCATATACCTGAAGTCCATACTCAATCGCCTTCTTGATCTCCCCGCACTCTATCTTTATGACCGGCACATTTTTTACTGGCAGCAACCCAGGTGATAAATGTATGGTCGCTCCGCTAATTTCTGTGCTTTGCATGCCTGCTCCTATCACTGTTGCACGAGCTGTATGCTCGGGTTTAATGAGACGAATGTTATGGTGCTGAGCCACTTCAAGCAAGGTAGATGCAAGGACAGGACCGAAATCTCCGAATTCGGTCATCTCTATCAAGTTATTCGGACGATAGGCTTCGATCATGCTGCCAACACCGCCAGATATCATCATTTCATCGATCTGCGGCATCTCAGGAAAGGTCTTATTAACGATTAAGAGCCGACCACTTGAACTCCGGTCTCCACCAAGATACTCTAACATGCTGCGATTCATTATCCTTGCAATTTCTTTTATATAAATAAATGAAAGCATCTGACCAATCTTTAATTGATAGCCATTGGCATGGAGCCAAGGAAGAATGGCATCGGAAATATATGTGACTTCTCCATTAGGCTGTAGCCTAATCAGCCTGCCGCCAACATGAAACGTAACCGTCGCAATCATTTGACCACGTTGGAAGAAGGAAGTATTAGCCGTACCTCCGCCGATGTCAACATTACAGATTACGCCACGGCTCTGCATCGATCGCTTTGCTGCTCCTGATCCTTTGCCTGATAGCAGTGATTCTAAGTCCGCACCCGCTGTCGCTACTACAAAATCTCCTGCTTTATCAGCTAACGAATGCAATAATTGTTTCGCGTTGCCCTTGTTTGCGGTTTCACCCGTAATAATAACCGCACCACTCTTAATGTCCGACAATTGAATTCCCGCCTGCTTGTACTCGGCTTGCAGCCAGCTCATGACAGCAGAAACATCAATGTCATGTTCGTTTAGCAAGGGAGTAGTGCAAACAGCGCTCTCATAAACGAGGTTTCGTTCCGATATTTCATATCTAGGCAAACCAATAGAGCTGGATTTCCGAACTAATTGGAGTCGGCTTATAATCAATTTCATCGTGCTAGTGCCTAAATCAATACCCGCACTTGTTATCCATTGTTCATCCATTCAATCACCTATTTTAACTTCGGCTGAAGCATAAGCTCGATACGTTCCCTCAGCTCATTAACTCCTGCCAAAGTAAATGAAGATACCTCAAAGCAATCACCCTTCGGCATCGCTTGCCGTAAAAATCGCTTGGCCTTGTCCACATTTGCATTGGCATGATCTATCTTTGTAATAACCCCCAAAGAAGGAACAGGAAATCCACCAACGAATCCCGGCGGGAAATAGCTGCGTTCTCTGGTAGCGTCCTGAACGAGAAGCAGCAGTTTCGTATCAAATGAAGTGGCAATTAGAAACCGATATTGGAGAGGATTCTCACAATATTCGCCTGGTGTATCAATTAACCAATTCCGAAAAACTAGACTTTGCGTTTTGGCGGCTGGTTTTTCTTCCTGAAGCAGTGCTTGTATTAAGGTAGATTTGCCAGCACCGACCGAACCGATAACCATTGCTCGTTTCATTTATGACCTCGTAATGGAAGACGGAGTAAAATCCAGCTTCTCACTCAAGAAAATATTAACGGCTCTTATTGCCATCTCCACAGCCGAAACCTCTCCGCTAATAACGAGTGAACCGGTAAAACGATCCAAATAACCAATACCGACTACCGCCGCTTTTGTCGCGATGTCCGCGGCAATAATGGCCGTTTCCGTCGGGGTTAGCGTCATAATACCTATTGCCCCGACATCCTCAATTCCTAGCTTTTCATACAGAATAGGATCCGGATTCGCTATGACATGTGATAAAGTGATTTGTTTACCAGGAACGTACTCCTGAATGACCCTCATCTTCTCCATTCTATTCTCCTCCACGATCCCCGACTTCTAACGAATCAACAATTCCAACAATAATCGCATCGAACGGCACTGCCTTATCCGGAAAGAGCATTCGAGCAGGATTGCCACGTGAGACAATAACCTTCTCCCCAACTCCTGACCCTATCCTATCAACTGCTATTACTAGCTGACCTTCTGCCTTTTCAGAAGAATCAATTGGCTGTACGATCATCAGCTTCAAATTTTCCATCCCGACTTCCTTTTGTGTTGCCCATACGCTGCCGATCACTTTGCCTAAGAGCATTTCCATCACCCTTTTTCCGTATAGTGAAGGACAATTCCTTTGTCCCGTAACAAGTCCTTAGCCAAAGGGGAAATAATCGTCTTTGGACCAACCTCAAGCGGGCTGCTAAGTGTAGATGCGTGGGCAGAAACCCAATCCGCTGTAATTAAACCTACGGTAGACTTAGAATCTAACTGTTCCACTGCAACTGGGCTTGAATTCGGTGGACTGTTCTCATGAAAATAACGAATTGCCCCCATAGCCAAATCCTGCCCGGATAACAGTGTGATTCCAAGTTCTCGCAGCTCGTCCATGTATTTTATAAACAGCTTTGAATATCCCTTTGGCAAATTCAGCACTTTAAGAGTTTGGCGGTCAGCCCGCTTGACCC
>NZ_JBFUHJ010000445.1:0-4594 GCF_056402455.1 Paenibacillus sp. P4_A7
TGTATATGGCGCATGCGGAGAAATCATTGTCGTAATACGGCCATCTGCTTTGCCGTTCCAATCACGAGCGAATGCAATGGCTTCAGCAAGCTTTGAAGCTTGCACATCTTCCGGACATAGACCAATTACACCACGTGTCAAGCAGCCACGAATTCCCGATTGCTCTACCATTTGCGCAACCTGATCCATTCGGTCATACATATCCACAAAAGCGGTAGTTCCACTGCGCAGCATTTCAATGATCGCTAGTGCACTGCCGGCACGCGTATCTTGATCAACAAATTTACCTTCCATCGGCCACATCTTTTGTTCCAGCCATACCTGGAGGTTCTGATCATCTGAATATCCACGAAGCAATGTCATAGCCGCATGGCCATGTGTATTAATTAAACCAGGCATGAATGCTAGACGCCTACCATCTACTTTTTGCACATCACTCGCTAGCTGCTGCGGTGCTTCTACTCCAATGTATGTAATACGGTCATCTGTCACRACCATATGCCCTTTGATAGTCGGCTGAGCATCATCCATCGTTACAAATAATCCATTTTCAATCCAAATCTGACTCATCTTGTTTATCTCCTTTTCTAACTAAATAATAAGCCAAGCTTAATAATTCTTTTGTGAAGTCTGCATTATTAATGCGTATCTCATCAGGTACTCGAAGAATGGCAGGAGCGAAGTTGAGAATTCCCTCCACACCTGCTTCTACGAACTGGTTGGCGACATTTTGTGCTTCTATGGATGGAACTGAAATAATGCCGATACGTATTTTTTGCTCAGTAACCGTCCTTGCAAGCTCGCTCATAGGCAGTACTGTCAAATTATTTATGCTTGAACCAATTTTGCTGGGATGAACATCAAAGACTGCTGTAATCTGCATATTATCTTTGGAATACTTATTGTAATTACACAATGCGTGTCCCAAATTCCCGGCACCGACCAAAGCGACATTAATCGTTTGATCAACCTTTAATATTTGACGAATTTTCTCGATTAAATATACGACGTCATATCCAATGCCCTTACGGCCAAAATCTCCAAAATAAGCTAAGTCCTTGCGAATTTGAGCCGGATTTAAATCAAGCTTGATACCTAATTCTTGTGAAGAAATCGTTTGAATCTCACGTGCAAGCAGTTCGTTTAATACTTGGAGGTAAATGGGAAGTCTTCTTACAACAGCTTCCGATATTTTCGTCTGCTTCATCAATTCTCCTCCTCCGAAATTGGCTTAGCTTGAAGTACCGACTGCTCTTCCGCTTTCGCTTCAGACAGCCACTCTCTCATTCGCAGCACCATTTGATCCGCATGCATCGTCTCAATCTTTGGACTAGGCAACGAGTACAAGAAGTGCTTTCCATAATACGCATCTATAACCCTTGTATCATATATGATGACAATTCCTTTGTCTTGTGCCGTCCTAACGAGTCGGCCAAAGCCCTGCTTAAAGCGAATGACCGCTTGTGGGATGGACAGCTTCATAAAAGGGTTTTGCTTTTGACGCAATAACATTTCAGCCTTAGCTTCTACAAGCGGATGGTTCGGCGGTTGAAATGGTAATCGAACAATAGCCAAACAAATCAAAGCATCACCTGGAATGTCAACGCCCTCCCAGAAGCTGCTCGTTCCAAGCAGAACGGATTGTGGCTGTTGCGTGAATCGTCTCGTCAGCTTCGTTCGATTGCCGCTGTCAATTCCTTGTCCTAGCACTTGAATTCCCGATTCACTTAAATATGCCTTGAGCGGATCATAAACCTGCTTAAGCATCCGGTACGAAGTAAAGAGTACAAGCATTCTGCCTCTCGTCTCCTTAGCGGAATCAGCCAATGATTTCACGAGCATCTCTAGGTAAGAAGCATCTACACTTGAACCTTTCAACACTGGAAAATTGCGCGGAATTACGACAAGCGCTTGCTCCCTATAGTTAAATGGTGATGCTAGCTGTACTGTTTTCAATCTGCCCTGTTCCTCATAGCCGATCAGCCCTAGCTGCTCTTCTGCATATTGAAAGGACTTCTGAACAGACAATGTGGCTGATGTAAGTACGATGCTTTCCTTCACGTCAAAAAAATACTTTTGCAGCTGAGAACTTACATCAACAGGAACGCCATACAGCTGAACGGAGCGGAATCGATAAGCATGACTAGCTTCGATCCAGAATACCGAATCTGGCTGCTCCAATTTTATGAAGACGCGTAATTCATCCTTAACCCGAGTCAAATCACGAGTTGCTCCATTTAAATCAGTGATGACAGCCTGAATAGACATATCATCAACTCGCTCTTTAATATCTGTGATCATTTTTTCAACAGTGCGAACGACTCGGTTAAGCTCCGTATGTACATTAGCTTCAACCGCAACAGCCTCCTCCCAGCTTAGAGGCAGCTCGCTATTTTTCAAGCGACAGACCGTTTGGCCATTATCTGAACCACCATCTGAAGAGGTAGATGTAAAGCTATAGAACATTTCAAACAGCTTATCCCAATGCTCCTTAGCATCTTGGAAGATGGGAATGACGGTATCGATCGTTTCCACCCATGCTGTGCTGTGAAAGTCATCTTCATTCAGAAGCTTCTGCCGAAGCGCTGGAAGCAATCCTGAACGATTATCCTTATATAGACGCAAAACAGCTTGTGTCAGTGAGAAATAGTTGATTTGCATACCAAGGTGCTTCCCAGCAACCTCTTCAACATGGTGAGCCTCGTCAATAATAAGATGAGTGTAGGATGGCAGAAGCCGATGGTCGGCTTGAATATCTGTGAATAACATCGAATGGTTAGTTATACATACATCAGCGATATTCGCTTCATTTTTTGCGCGATGATAAAAGCATCTTTTGAACCAAGGACATGCACGGTTAAGGCAAGAGTCCGTATCACTAGCAACAGTCGACCAAAACTCCGCGCCCTTATTGCCAAAATTAAGCTCTTCCTGATCTCCCGTTTCTGTTTCTCCCAGCCACACAACCATTTGTGCAGCGGTTACCGTATCTTCAATAGGCGATACAAGATCCTTCGTATTCACTTTTCCTTCAAATTTACGCAAGCATAAATAATTGCCGCGCCCTTTAAATATGGATGCCTTGAATTCAAATGGAAGTATATCGTTTAGTAGCGGCAAATCACGCTGCCTAAGCTGCTCCTGCAAATTGATGGTGTGAGTGCTTACGACAACCTTTTTTCCATTTTGAACACTGTAGTATAGTGCAGGAATTAAGTAACCCAGTGACTTACCTGTACCGGTACCCGCTTCAATAAGGAGATGCTTATTACTATTAAGAGCGCTATAAACTTCTTGGAACATCTCCGCTTGTGCTTCACGTTCTTCATAATCTTCGAATTTTTCCTCAAAACGCTTCCTCACATCGGCTAAATAACTGTCAAATGAAACATCAGTCAGCGGTTCAGGATCGTTGCTCCCTGCTCTAGGCGGCTGTTCATCCGTCCATTCCGATGCTTTTAATGCAAATTGGTTAAAATAATCATACTCATTCGATTCGAAGACGTTGCGAATCTCCATTTGCTGCTGCGTATGCTTGATGAACCAGCTCAAATCGCTGTCATCGTCAACTAACGCGGATAGCCGCTGCAAAGTAAGCAGCGGCATATTGCGAAGCTTTTTGACCGTTTCGATAAGCAATAAAGCAGTTGCCATTGCATCGCTGTCTGCTCGGTGATGCTGATCATGCGATATGCCGAACAGCTCGGAGACAGCTCCAAGCTGGTACGTATTAATAGTTGGATATAAAATGCGAAGCAGCTCAATCGTATCCAGCTTACGGCCAACAAAGGAATGATAACCGCTGCGATGGAGCGCTTGATTAAGAAAGCCCGCATCGAAACCGACATTATGAGCGACGAGCACAGTATCCTCCAGAAGCGGAATTAGCTTAACGAGTACTTCATCAAGCTCAGGCGCATCTGCCACAAGAGTCTCATCTATGCCCGTCAATTGTGTAATGAATGCCGGTATTTGGATTTTAGGTCGAACAAAGGAGTTAAACGTATTGATGATTTCAAGCTCATCCGAAACGATGACCAGCCCAACCTGCAAAATGTCATCCTCTGAGCTATGTCCCGTCGTTTCCAAGTCCAATACTGCAAATTTCATTTGTTCCCCGATCCTCTCACAAACAGCACAGCTCCGTGCTCCCGAAATATAACGATAATTGCTTGGGTGTTTCTTGACATGACTTCAAATTATTAAGTGGCCCGGTAAAGCTTGGACAAGTGTTATGAGCCTTCATGAATAATTGCTCCGCCTGTGCCAAGTTCATATGCACCGCTTGAATGCATCCTAGCGCATTATAGCCCATAGCAAGCCATTTAGGAAAGTCCGTTAATACGATAAGCAGTTGAAAGTGGCGCTGTGCTTCATTCCAATTTTGCAAATGCATATGCGTCATACCTAAAAATAATCTCGCCAAGTTACACTCCGGCGACTGAACGATTGCAGCTTGAAAATGCGAAGCAGCTTGTGAAAACATAAATAACTTATAATAGCCTTGCCCTTTGGAAATAATGGAAGCCACTTCATTTGGTATTTCAAGATCAGCTGCGTTGCAGGTCGCTACAGCAGATACAGGCAGCAAAGC
>NZ_JBFUHJ010000446.1:0-4586 GCF_056402455.1 Paenibacillus sp. P4_A7
CTATGTTCATGGTCGAACCACCTCATCCTTGGCGATCCTCCCATCTTCAATCACAATCACTCGGTCTGCTTGCAGAGCAATTCGCTCGTCATGGGTAATGACAATTAGCGTCTGATTGAAGGTTTTATTGAACATTTTTAATAAATCGATAATTTCACCACTATTTTTACTGTCTAGATTACCAGTCGGCTCATCAGCCAGCATAATAGCAGGATTGCTAATAAGCGCTCTACCGATCGAGACCCTTTGCTGTTGTCCGCCGGAAAGCTGGTTCGGCAGATGGCCTAAGCGGTTTTGTAGATTTAACGTCTTCACGATATCATCAAATTGCTTTTTATCTACTTTATGTTCATCAAGCAGCATCGGAAGCGTAATATTTTCTTCGACGGTTAGAACCGGTATAAGGTTATAAAACTGATAAATAAGACCGATTTGTCTGCGTCTAAAGATCGCCAGCTGTGTTTCATTCAATTTATAAATATCTGTATTTTCGATCAGTACCTTACCGTTTGTCGGTCTATCCACACCGCCTAGCATATGAAGCAGCGTTGATTTCCCGGATCCTGACGGACCAATAATGGCGACGAACTCACCTTTTTTCACTGAAAATGATACATCATCAAGCGCCTTTACCGCCGTTTCACCTTTGCCGTATATTTTAGACAGATGATCTATTTTTAATATTTCCACTTTAAAACCTCCATTAATTAGCTGTTGGTTTTAGTATATCTGTCTAAAATGACTATCAAGTGACTCATAAATGACAGTTTAGTCACTTAACCTTATACGATTTGTTTATAAAACTTAATTCGGAACTGTGTGCCGCTCATTGGCAAGCTTTGAGCTTCTATATCTCCGTTTTGGCTAGTTATAATACTGTGAGCCATCGCCAGACCAATTCCGATACTGCCTTCACTGGCATTTTTCCCTTTATAGAAACGTTTGAATATATAAGGAAGATCCGCCTTCGGAATTCCTTTACCATTATCAGCAATGATCATTTCTGTATACAGGGCATTTTCTGAAAAAGAAATGGCGATCACTCCGCCTTCCGGTGTGTGCTCTACACCATTTTTCAAAATATTGATTAAGGCTTCAGCGGTCCAATTTAAATCACCTACAAAAGAAACGGTTTCTTCACCCGTTATCGAAACCGTAATTTGTTTAACGTCTATCGGAATTAGAACGGACTCTAACGCTTTATGGATAAGCTTTTGTACCGCTAGTTGATCTTTTTTGAAGGGTACTGTACCTGCATCAATTTTTGAAAGCTTTAATAAAGAAGAAACAAGCCATTCAATCCTTTCAAGCTGAATCCGAATATTTCTTGTGAATTCTGTTCGTTTGACTACCGGCAGATCAGCGTCGCTTAATAAATCTGCCATCATCATCATGGAGGTAAGCGGGGTTTTGAGCTGATGAGAAATATCCGAAATAGCATCGGTAAGCTTGCGTTTATCTTGTTGAAGGATGGAGCTGTGCTCAGACAATCTAAGAGTCACCTTATAAATATCGTTTTTCAGAATACTAAGCTCACCTTCTTGATTATCGCGAACATCCAGTGAATAATCACCACCGCTAATTTGCCGCAAATAACCCGAAAGCTTTTCTATTTCACGATATCTCCAGCTCGTATGTATGAAGCTGCATCCTATTAGCAAGGCTGATGTAATGAAAATAAGTACCGCAGCAGCTAATGAAATAAAGGTAGCGGCAGCTATAGCTGCAATGCTAATTAAGCACATCACTACAAGTTGGATTTTGATCTCTCTATTACGCAGCATGCTAATCACCAACCTTATAACCTAAGCCGCGTACTGTTTTAATAATGGTCGGATTTTGCGGATTATCCTCTAGCTTTTCCCGCAGCCTTTTGATGTAAACCGTTAATGTATTATCATTCACAAAATCACCCGCGACATCCCAAATCCGCTCAAGCAGCTGATTTCTGGAGAGAACCTGCCCAATATGGTTAGCGAAAATAAGCAATAAGCGATACTCTAAAGCAGTCACTAGAACCTCAACATTATGTTTGTAAACCTTGCCTTCGAGCGTATTAATCCGGACATTTTCTAGTTCAATTATTGCTTTTGTCTGGGTCTGCTTCTGGTATCTACGCAGCACTGATTTGATACGCGAGAGAAGCTCGCGAATGCGAAAGGGCTTCGTAATATAATCATCTGCGCCCATATCTAGGCCCATTACAACATTAACCTCATCATCAATCGCAGTTAAGAAGATGACGGGTATATCGCTGCGGTCCTTCACTATTTTACATAATTCATAACCACTGCCATCCGGCAGCGATAAATCAAATAAACATAAAGCAAACTCATCGAGTTCTTCTGCCAGTACTTTTTTTGCGGATGCCGCATCATAACAAAGTACGGTAGTGAATTGATCCTGCTGTAAGGAATATTCAAGTCCGGATGCGATCGTTTTATCGTCTTCCACGAGCAATATTTTCATATGATGATCATCCTACCTTTATTTTACTTCGAGAAAATGTATGAAGACATTTATTGTATCATATTTGATACATTGTCCTATTGCTTGATTATGTTGCAAACAAAAAAAGATTGCGCTTCTGCAGATGCAGACGCACGGGATATTCGTTATTAAGTAATTCCTGTTAGTCTTTATAAGTCGACGAATGGTAATTCTGCGGACTGTATGACAACCCCTTAAATCTCATTAAAGAGATAACTATGCGGATGATTATATTTCAGCACGCTTGCGCTATCCTCTTACGGTACATCCGTGACGATACGCTTACTTGATGAACGTCATAGGCTGCTTTATACGGCTTGTTCTGAACGTGAATTTCTTTTTTTCCTCGTCTACTCGACTGAGCTGAATCTTGTACTTTTGGTTTAGAATGGTAACATAAGATATGATTTCATGAGGGGGTTGCAGCAGTATGAACAAATCAGACCGTTTGTTAGCTATCGTGCTTGAGCTGCAACGTAAAGAGGTTTTGCGAGCTGAGGATTTGGCGGCTACATTCGAGACAAGTGTGAGGACCATCTACCGAGATATACAGGCTCTTAGCGAAGCGGGAGTGCCAGTGGTAGGGTCTACCGGCCGGGGATATTCCTTAATGGAGGGGTATTTCCTGCCACCGATCAGTTTCACAGTTGAAGAAGCCGTGACTTTACTCATTGGGATGGATTTTATTGAACAAAGATTTGACGCCAACTATGGCATCAAGGCCCAAACTTCCCGCGGGAAAGTCGAAGCCATCCTGCCAGAGAATGTTCGCAGCGAGGCATGTCGGGTACGTAAGACCATGCGGCTGCTGACTTCTGGTAAAGACGCAACTTGCGAACAAGAGAAAGAGTATATCGAAACGATCCGTCGCGCAATATTGGAGGAGCGGAAGGTACGATTTCGTTATTCGAAAAGTGTGCCCGAACTCGATGGGAATCGTCAAAGTGTTCGAGTTGCCRCACCTTATGGACTTGTGCTTGTTCAAGGAACATGGATGCTTATTGCCCATTGTGATCTCCGGCAAGAAATTCGTCATTTCCGATTGTCTAGGATGAGCGAGCTTAACGTTTTGGAGTACCGATTTAATGTACCGTCCGATTTTAATTTGCATGATTACAAACCCCAGGATGACCGCAACATACATGTTTGCATTCTGGTTAATCGTGACATTGCGGATAAAGTGAAGGAATCGAACAACTATTACATGGAAGCAGCAGAGGATCATCCGGATGGTTTGCTTGTCAACTTTCGCGTTCGTCATCCCGAGGACTTACTACGTTGGGTGCTCGGCTGGGGAGCGGATGTCGTTGTGCTGGAACCGGAATCCTTCCGGAATCGGGTTCGTGATGAAGCTGAAAAAATGTTAAAACGCTACTGACATACTGTTGTCAGTAGCGTTTTTATATAATCACATCAGATGATTGAAAAGGAGCTGTTTGAAGAATATGAATACAACCGAAGCTTTACAGCGGTTTGAAGAAATTGCAAATCACTATCTTCATGAATTAGATTGCATTGGCATAGATCAGTTGAAACGTCAGCCAAGTGAGAATGAGTGGTCGCTTGGACAAATGTATCAGCATTTGATTAACTCGGCTCTTTATATGCAGCTTCGTCATATTGACCATTGCATGACTCAAAGTGAGGATTCCGTTGCCTCTATAGCGGGAAAAACAAGAGAGGGTATAGAGATATTTGAGCAAGGAGGATTCCCGCCTATACGTATACAAGTCCCGCCTTCACCACAATATACACCGGAGCAACCAGAAAGCAAAGAGCAGTTGATCCAAGGATTGAATACCGTGATCGATCGAATGAAAGAAATCATGCCGAAGCTTGAAAAGGCATCTATGCAGAATACCATGCCTCATCCGCGATTCGGTTCACTGAATGCAAAAGAATGGTTTTTGCTCATCGAAATGCATTACCGTCATCATCTTCTGCAGACGGACCGTTTAAAAAATTTTTTAGCAAGTAACGCATAAATTATTAAGAAGGAAGGGATAAGAACGATGCCGACCAATGTATTACGCCAGCAAAGCCGCTACTGGATTGGCGTTGTATCTGCTTCTCATGTGAAACGGGGGGTGCTGGGT
>NZ_JBFUHJ010000447.1:0-4580 GCF_056402455.1 Paenibacillus sp. P4_A7
ATCTATATGAATCCAGTAGGCGGTTACATTAAGACGGATTGGAGCACATTATACGGAAATTACTTAAACCTGCCTCTTGTGCCTAAAGAGATTACGGAGGATACTTCTAGAAAGCTTCTTTTAAGTGATAGTCCCGAAACATTTAAAGAGGAAGGTATCCTCTACCAGGACAGCTTCTCAGGCAAAGGTCGCCTATATGCAGATCACTTGAACGGCTCAGGTGTAAAAGTTTCATTTGCTATCTTGGCAACCAACCAATCGACTGAACCCGTAACCATTAGAACGACCAATAAAGGGGAGGTTTACCCTTCCATTTATGCGAATCTGATTGGCAGCGAGGCTACTACTGATTTTCTGATGAATGATCCTATTGATGAGAAGATGGTCATACCACCAGGTGAAACGTTTGTTTATAAGCAATTCCCTGATTTCTACCCGGGACAGGGCGTGAATTTATTATATGATGTAGAAACGGATGGACTAGTACAATTCACCTTCGCTAATAGTAAGACCGCCGTATCGAATAAGATGCTTGATCTTCCAAAGCTTCCTTTCAACGGCCATATTAGAGGGACCTTCCCGATCACTGGTTTTGATTGGAAAGTGGATCTATCACAAGATGGTTTAAAGAAGCCAATGAGACTCGTATTTGGCGATGGGAAGATCGATCCATTCCAAAAGGGCTTTGATCCGCTTCGAGGGATAGAAGTCGTTGATCCAGGCAATTACGGTACAGTGTACAAGATCCATTCCGATAAGCCTCGGAAAATGGCCATTATGGTTTTAGCTAGAGGCGGCGTATTCAAAGGTCCATTTAAAGTGAATGGAGAACTGCGGAAGGTGCCGGGTTCTGGCGTTCTGACCGCTTTTGACGGTATGGTTATTTTGGCGAAAACTACCGGTAAAGAGAAATCTCTCGATATCGAATTTAGTCCGCCGGCAGGTTCGGCATTCCCAATTAACTTAATCTTCTATCCGTTAGACGATCGTTAATTATGTTTCATGCTTAATCAAACAGGCATCTCCATTCATTTTAATGAAGGGGATGCCGTTTTTTTCTACTTATAGGGTGATTTTCAATTACAGAAGTAGTTGTTTCGTGTAAAATAGAACAATCGCATATTTAGTTAAGCATTTATGATTTGGCGTTTGAACGGGAGGGCATCGGCTTTGATTCGAATAATTGGCTTTACCAAACACAAGAAATGGGTCACGGACCTGAAGCTGGATCAGGTGAACTCTACTGATCTGGATTGGTACTGGGTAGATTTTAGCTGCCCAAATGAAGAGGAGTGCAAGCTGCTAGAGACATTTTTTCATTTTCATCCATTGGCAATCGAGGACTGCTATCATTTATTGCAGCGTCCGAAATTGGATCATTATGACGATGTTCATTTTTTGGTACTTCATGCGATAGAGCGGAAGACGCTGAATGTGAATGAGGTTAACGTGTTTATCGGACCTCGTTATATCGTGACGTTTCATTATCAGGCATGTCCAGAAATAGATGATGCCCGCATTAAGCTAATGTCATCTGTAAAAGTCGGTGAGCATGGGCATTTATATGCGGCATATCAAGTGATAGACAAGCTGGTTGATCAGTATTTTCCGGCTGTGCATGAGCTTGAGGATCAATTAGTTGATATGGAGATCGGCAGCGGTGATGGACCCGACCAGACAGCAATGAGCGACATCTTCAGCATTAGGTCTAGACTGCTGCGATTGCGTAAGACGATCATTCCGATGAGAGATTTACTTTATCGCATAACCAACTCCGAACGAATTGTTGAGATGAAGCATTATATGGCCTTTTATCATGATGTCTATGATCACTTGCTCAAGCTGTCCGAGATGATGGACTCTTGCCGAGAAATGACGGCGGATTTGCGTGACAGTTATATATCTTATAACTCCAATCGAATGAATACCATTATGAAAACATTGACGGTAATTACGACTATATTTATGCCGCTGACTTTTTTGGCGGGGCTGTATGGGATGAATTTCAACAATATGCCTGAGCTCACTTGGAGCTGGGGATACTTCGCTGTTCTAGGTGTCATGTTTATTATTGCTGTTAGCATGTTCGCTTGGTTCAAACRAAAAGGATGGTTTAAATGAATAAGGCTAAGGAGATTAACACTGATATGCAAACGAATGAACCGACTCGCTTGAGCAGAAAGCGAATCTTCGCAATTGTGGGTATTATGTTGGGAATTTTGCTTGTATCAGCCGTCCTATTTTATTTTATGATTATGGCACTAAGTAATAAAACAAAACCGGATGAGCTTGCACTAAGCACGGCAAAGCAATATACCTATACAGAAGCTAGTGCTTCTAACGGAATGACACTACATGTTCTACAGACGAAACCGTCCAACATCACACTGGAAGCGATTCAGAACAATGTAACGCTGACCGAACATGTCGGTATTAACGGCGGCTTCTTCTATGGGGATCAGCTGCTTAGTATTAGTGTTGTGAATAGTCTGCCTGTTAATGGAGCGATTGGTAAGTTTGGAACTGGAAGTGAAAATGTAAAGTATGCTCGTGGTACGCTAGTATGGGATGGGGCGGCAGATACACTAAGTGTTCAGGTGGTTCGACTTGCGAATGAGCTGAAAGTGAAGGATCATAATCGCTTTTGGGCACAAGGCGGCATTAGTATGAGTCTTGGCAATGACAGCGAATGGTATAAGCAAGCGGCTTTAGAAAATGCGCCATTCCCGGACGAGGATAGACTGCGCTCTGCGGCAGTTTACGATAATAGGGGCACGATCTACTTAATTGTCAGTGAAACAAAAGGGACGTTAGAAATGTTCCGTCAAGCGATTATTGATACGTTTAGCAAAGATAATCTGGTTGATGGTATTTTTCTAGATGGAGATGGGTCTTCACAGCTGTATAGTAATGAGGTTTCATTACCTGGTGATAACCGTCCTGTCGTTCAGATGCTGCGCATTGTTAAATAAGATTGAGGTAAAAGAAGGGGTTTTCACCATGAATCAACTGCCAATTGATGCGGTATTGCCGGAGCTGCTGGAAAAGTTGCAAGCTCACGTTAATGCTGTACTAGTTGCTGAGCCGGGAGCGGGAAAGACGACGCGGGTACCGCTGGCACTGCTTGATCAGCCTTGGCTGTCTGGCAAAAAGATTATTATGCTGGAGCCTCGCAGGCTTGCCGCTCGTTCGGCGGCGCATTTCATGGCAAGGACATTAGGCGAGAAGGCCGGTGAAACGGTAGGTTACCGAGTACGGCTTGATTCACGGATTGGTCCGAACACTCGCATTGAAGTAATCACGGAAGGCGTCTTAACAAGGATGCTACAAGAGGATCCTGCACTAGAGCAGGTCGGAGTGATTCTTTTCGATGAATTTCATGAACGACATCTGCATGGTGATTTGGGATTAGCGCTTTGTTTGCAGTCACAGCTGCTGCTGCGAGATGATTTGCGATTGGTGGTAATGTCGGCAACACTTGATGCAGATCCAATAGCAGAGCTGCTTGGTGATGCTCCTGTTATTCGCTCCAAAGGCCGAGTATTTCCAGTCATCACAAATTTTGCTCAGGCACGTGTTATTGGGCCAATCGAGCCGCATATGGGTAGGACGATTATGGAAGCTCTTCGCGCAAGTGAGGGGGATGTACTTGCGTTTCTGCCTGGTGTGGCTGAAATTCGCCGAACGGCTAGGTGGCTTACAGAAGCTAGCCTTGCTTCACCTATTCGAATTGAAGAGCTGCATGGCAGCCTGTCGCTGGAAAAACAAGATGCAGCTGTACTTCCTTGCCTGAAAGGCGAGCGAAAGGTTGTACTTGCCACATCAATTGCGGAATCCAGTTTGACTGTCGAAGGGGTTACAATTGTCGTTGATAGCGGGCTTATGCGAGTACCCCGCTTCTCTCCACGTACTGGCATGACCCGTTTGGAGACGGTTCCCGTATCGCAAGCATCTGCTGATCAGCGAAGAGGCAGAGCAGGACGCCTTGCTCCGGGAGTCTGTTATCGGCTTTGGACGGAGCAGGAGCATCCTTATTTGCCTGCGCAAAATGCACCAGAGCTGCTCGAAGCAGATCTTGCTCCACTTGCGCTTGAGCTTGCCGTGTGGGGCATTCAGAATCTAGATGAACTAGAGTGGTTGACGCCTCCGCCAAAACCAGCCTATGAACAAGCAACATCACTACTGCGTCAGTTGAAAGCGATTGATGAGTCAGGTAAACCAACAACGGCTGGTGTGCAAATCGCAAAGCTCGGACTTCATCCAAGGCTTGGAGCAATGATTCTTCATGCGGCCAAAAAAGGCTGCGCTCGAGAAGCTTGTGAATTGGCTGCTTTATTGAGCGAGCGGGATTTGCTTCCTCAAGAACGGAATGTAGATGTGAAGCATCGCTTGGACTTGCTTTACCGTTTAACGGGGCATGGTAGCATTGGCGGAGGGGAAAGCAGCAAAGCTGATCATCCAAGCAGTGGTGCCGCATATCGCATAATGGCTCAAGCTGCTCAATGGGAAAGAGGAATCGGTCAGCTAACAACAACTGTGAGCCCGATGCCTCTAGGCGCTTTGCTTGCGCTGGCTTATCC
>NZ_JBFUHJ010000448.1:0-4577 GCF_056402455.1 Paenibacillus sp. P4_A7
CAGTTAAGTAGGACTGAGATGCAGGCTCGTTCACTTGGGCCATTGCAACAAGCTTATCGTCAATGAACGCAGTAATAAATAATTCTGGCTCTTCAGCAAGCACCCGAAGGATGTCTTCACCTGCGTCGACGTCATAGCTTAATAATTCTCTTGCGACATTATAATCTTTTTCACTGAAGTGTTCGTACCGGATACCTGTTATATTCATCAGTCTTCGATTCCTCCGTTTTTAATGAAGCGTTGTAAAATTATATCTGTAATCTATATTTCGTATAGGCTTACATCCAACACATTAGAATACTGATAACAATAATAACTTAAATCTTGGTTTATAGGTGGTTATTTATGGTTATAAGTATTCTGCCCGTTAGCTGAACATGCTGCCGATAATGCTGGTAGCCTATTGTCATTGTGTTATCGTTACCCGTTTAGCTTAATTACAGAGGGACTAACCACATGTCATAGACTGACTTCTTCATCATATTGGGCTCCTGTACAGTCAAATAGTTATTAACCCACATAGCATGAAATACGATTTAATTTAAACTTCTTATAAGKAAGTGGAATTCAATGTTCTTTATCCCACAACCGCAGGTATACATGAGGCAACCGCAATCTCCTCCACCTGCATACATCCCCCCAAAACCTGAGGTATCCTATGTAGTTGACTGTCTATATGAATACACTTATGTCTGGCTGCTAAATGGAGACAATTTCTGGTTTTATCCGACTCGTGTAGAGTTTGGCGAAGTTTCAGGTTATAGGTGGAATGGAGCGTTTTGGATGTTTTATGGCATTGATCCAAGAATAATTGATGCCGTTGCGTGCCCCCCTATTCCTACCCTTTTCTGAAGATGATTACTAGGTAGTGACTGCTTAATTTATTGACTTTTGCACAACCTCTTTCCTGATAGCAAGAAAAGGCAGCCTTTCAATCTGCATCGGCGGCCTACCTTGTTTATTGAACTCTTGTAACCCGTTAGTTCAATCGTTTTTTGATATTCCAGATTATACCCAGGTATTGCAATAGCTACTGAATCGAAGTACAATCTTCACTCCTACTCTTCTTGATCTTCATTACTTAGTTCTACAAGCAAATCAACTTTCGAACCAAACCCTTCGCATTCTAGAAGTCTTTAACCACATTTGCAACAAAAAAGGCCCATAGAATGGGCCCATTGGGAGAGGTATTAGTAGGAAAGCATTCCGAATTCTAGGAATCGTCAGTAGGAGATTTCAATTTAGTATTTGCAGAAACTCATACAACTACAAGCTATAATCACTAATAAAATAAAAGCTACGAAAGCCCCCATCATTGTTTTCATTATGGGCTTTAGCCGCTTCCTGACAATCATGGTTCTTCATAGACTAATTCCGTACCTAACTCATTAGGAAAGGGAGCAAAAAATGAATATTCCTGTTACCGGATTTGTGATGAGATCTTCCGAAGAAGACGATTGCCATCATTCGCATAAGCTATATATAACGTCTTGGAATGGAGACCCTGTCCATGTTCATGCCTTTTCCGGTGAAACCTCCATCGATGACGGGCATTCTCATCAATATTCGAGTTGGACCGCTCCTGCACCTACCGGGGTGCCTCATGTACACGGATATCAAACTTTCACTTCACTGAATCGCGGCCATACCCACCTTATTCAGGGAACAACCGGCCCAGCCATCGCTCTTCCCGGTGGAGGACACTATCATTTATTTGAAGGATATACCACTATTAACGGCACTCATCCCCATTCACATGCCTATCGCGGGAGAACAGGCAACGAAGTTAGTAGAATGTAAAAAAAAATTCACTGAATATTAAGGACATTCTACAATAATTAATAGAATGTCCTTCTTTTTGCACCCTAAGGCAACTTCGTTATTCCCCCAAATATATAAGGCATATTCTCGGAATTCCGTTGATTGCCCAATGCTATTTGTTTATTTATCAACCGATATCCATTTGCTAATTCGGTTTACGCCATCATTTTAATTAACCTAACTCAGCAAAATCTTGTAGGGTAACGATTGTGTTTTTCGTTCCATGCAGTTCAAATATGACGAGTTCATTATCACCAATAAGCTAGAGCGGTGCAGGGATATACAATGTTTTTTGCGGACCAATCTCCCAATAACGGCCGAGATTGAACCCATTGATATAAGCAACTCCCTTTGTCCACCCTTCCATATTCATAAAAGTATCACCGATTTCATCCAGGTGAGTGACACCTTTATAGAAGGTAGGGGTAAGGGACTCGTTTGTCTGTACTTCCCGGAATATTAGCTCCGATAAATTATTCAAAGGAAGCGTATGGATCGTCCAGTCATAAAGGAACTGCTGGCCCAGGCGAACGCCTTCCGTAATTCCTTTTGGATCCTCCCGTAACTATAATTAATTCGTCTTGTTTTCCACTAGGATGACTATTGTGTCTCTCGACGACAATGTAGGTAGATTTGTGCATATTCTTATGACACAAATTTCCCTACATAAAAATAAAAAAGCCTGATTTATCAAGCTTTTCAAAGTAGTTTATTGTTGGTGGATTTGTGTCCTTTGACATGTGACGGACGAAGCGAACCCCAGAGCACTGCGGTAGACCCTTATTTTATACTACTGTTTCCGCCAAAAAGTTGAACAGTCTGCCTTATCCCAAATATTAAACTCGATCATTTTCTCAAGTAATGAGAAATCAACCGGACTATCCTACTGGATACGAACCAACTCCTTGGTGTGATCATAACCAACTTGCACAATTTCATCAGAAAAATGATTAATCCCTACCCTTTCAGGGTCAGCCAAATGATGTTTGGCTACGCTAAAGCCAATAATAAATGTGCCGTGATCGGTAAACATAGGCTGATTCCACGCAATTTTTGGCATTAAATTTGGAAATTTCTTAGTTACCCAAGCCAAAACTTCTTCCGTTCGGGCCCGATAGTGTCCAGTTGTATCAGTCTTTGCTCCTCGTACGCGACCACAAAGAGCCGGCCTAAAATAAGTATTAGACTGACCCCAGAAATTGAAACAGCGACAGCCGTGGACGAGAAAATAAAGTCCTAGACTATCACTGTTTCAATGAACTAACGTTTCCCGTTAATTGAACAATTAACTAAGTATTTCTCCATTTCCTAAAGGGCTTGTCGTCCCAAATTTGTACTTCTATATATCGTTCTGGTCCCTTAATGCCATCTGAGTTCCATTCTTGTGGTAATCCATATTCCTTTATAAATTCATATATTTCATTCAAATTATAGACTTGGTTACGATATGGCTTTTCATCCTGATATCGCATAGTAGGAAATAAGTCACCATAAGTAAAACTTAAGGTATGCGTTTCGAATTCATTAATTGGAATTTCAATTTCTCTACCTATTGGATACCAATCCAAAAGCCAAGGACATTTCCCATAAGTCATGTAATGCGGTAGCCTTCGAATAGGTTTACCACCTTTCGAAATAAATAAATTTCTTGCCTTTAATTCGAGACCACGTCGAATTTGAAGATACTCTAAAGACCGTTTACTCGCAAATCCCTTATTTTTAAATCGAATATCGCTGAGGACTTGTTCTGCCTCATGGATTTCAAGATCAGATAAATTAACAAATGGAACTGTTGATTCATCAAAATAATGATAAAGTAATTCCATCACCATACATCCCACCAATTTATGGATATACTGCTAAATATAATAATATCACCTGCGATTGTTTTATTAATCAAATCTGCACGTTAGCTTAATAAAGAAAGGGAGCAGCTGCCACAGTAAACTGCCCCATATTTGTTCAACTAACGTTATCCGTTATTTCAACCACAAAATCTAAGCGAATGGACGTTTTAAGAATGACTCAAGCCGATTCTTAACATCATACCAATCCTCATCAATGACACTATACACTACATAATCTAATCCATTATATTTTTTCCTAAGTATTCCTTCTTTCTTTGCTCCCAAACGTTCAATAGCTTTTTGTGAACGGCTATGAGTTGTCGTTGTAATTATTTCAACACGAACAGCTTCCCATTCTTCAAATGCATATTTTAGTAACAAATACTTACATTCTGAGTTTACCGCTGTCCGCCACACTTCAGGAGAATACCAGGTCCATCCGATATTCAAGTTCTTGTGCGCAGACGAAACCCTCAAGTATCGGGTCATTCCGACCATTCTATTAAGCGTTTTATCAAAGACAGCAAAAGGAAATTCTTCTCCGCGTTCTCTTCCTAAAATTGCTGTACGTATGAATGTCTGCATTTCATTTAAATTTTGGATTTTAATCGGGAGGTTTTCCCATATTAAATTAGATTGTGAACATTGGAATAAGGATTCTGAGTGCTCCAACTCAAGTGGGACTAATAATATTCTTTCACCTTCTAATTGAGTAAAATTCATTGCCTATACTCCTTCCGAATGATGTTAGTTACTTCTCGGTGTATAGTACGGATAATCCATCTTTTCTTGAACTTGTCGAACCACTTCTTCATTAGTAAGCGATTCTATGAAATACAGACCCAAATCGATGGAAGCTGATACTCCTCCGCCCGTAAAAATGTTACCATCTCTTACGTAACGCTCCTT